>JALSWC010000187.1 GCA_027060825.1 Sulfurimonas sp. | reverse complement strand
ATTTTACAAGGAGAGCATAATGAGTAAAGAATATGGTGCATATTTACAGTTTTTAGCTGCAGAATATAATGTTTTATATATAGGAAAAGCATCTGAAGATGTGTATGATGAAACATCTGAGTATTTTATGTCAGCATCAAAAATTGATATAAATCAAGAGATGCTTGAAAAAATAACATCAGTTTTAACAAAGAGACATATTGATGTTGTTGTTATAGATGTGCAAAACAACAATCCTCTTGCTGTAAAGTTCTATCATGCTATTCGTAACTTTAATGAAGATATACTTATTATGCTTATGTTTGACCCAAGAGAGTATAGAAAACTTTTTGAAATAGTGCCTGATGTTGATGCAACTGTAAGTTATCCTATAAATAGAGAGACTTTTCATAAAAGATTTTTTATTCTGCTTAGCTGTCCTTATGCTTTAAAATCTATAGGAAGAAGAGATATTGTTTTAAAACAGGAGAGTGTAACAGAAGATTCTATAGAGAAATTTTTTGATACTTATGAGGGGAGTGCTTTGTTCCTTTCTGATGATTTAATGGAGATAGTAAAAAACTTAAATGATGGAAATATCTCTTATCAATTTTTGCTAAATATTGCAACAAAACTGGATGAAGTAGCAAATATTTTTTCAAATGCAAAAGAGATGCGTGGTGTAACAACAATTTATGAAGGGTTAGCAGATTACTTAAGAAAGTTATCTTTAGACGATATAGAAGCAAAAAATCTTGAAGGATTTACCTATCTTGCTGAAATACTGAGTGATGCAAGTGTTTATTTAATGGATATGTTTGTAGATAGAATATTTAAAGATGTTTATGTCTTTGAACACTCTTTACAAAATAATATTGACTTTATGAAAAACAGATTAGATGGAAATAAAGATGATGTAAGTGAATTGGAGTTCTTTTGAGTACAAATAAAAAATTAGAGTATGTAAAACAACTCAAAAATAAAAACAATATTCAAAATAAGCCAAAAGAATTTAAAATAGATGATAATGGAACTGTTTATTATGTAAAAGTGATTGAAGCACCTATCTATGATGAAAATGACAAAGAGCTAGGGTATGCATCTGTTCAGTTTGATATTACAGAGTATAAGGAACTTGAAAAACTTGCAATTACTGATGGTTTGACAGGACTTTATAACAGAAGATATTTTAATGAAATACTCACTAGGGAAATCAATAGGGCAATTAGAGCAAAAACAACACTCTCTTTTATGATGCTAGATATTGATTATTTTAAAAAGTATAATGATTCTTATGGACACGATGCGGGAGATAAAACACTTATTGCTGTTTCTAATGTCTTAAAAATTAGTATGCATCGTGGAAGTGACTTTGCGTTTAGACTTGGAGGAGAAGAGTTTGGTATTTTGTTTTCACAAACAAGTGAAGAAGACTCCATGAAGATGGCAGAAAAAGTAAGACAAGCCATAGCTGATTTAGGTATAGAACATTCTAATTCTTTAGCCGAAAAATATGTGACAGTTTCCATTGGTTTGTTAGTTGTTGATTTTAATGAAGAGAGTGTTGATGAACACGGATTTTATACTATGGCTGATGATGCACTTTATCAGGCAAAAGAAGCTGGTAGAAATCAAGTAGTACTCTATGAAAATGATGAAATGGAGTTTTTTTAAATGATAAAGCTTTTTATAATAGATGATTCTGCGTTAGTGCGTAATGAATTTAAAAAGATTTTTGAGCCTATTAAAGATATTGAAATAATAGGATCTGCACCAAATCCTGTAGATGCTTTTGAAATGTTTAAAAAGACGGGTCTTCCTGATATTTTTATACTCGATATAGAGATGCCGAAGATGGATGGATTGACATTTTTAGAGATGATAGGCAAGCAAAAACCAATTCCTACTATTATATGTTCTACCTTAGTGACAAGAGGAAGTACATCTGCCATTGATGCTATGCGTATGGGAGCAGTAGATATTGTCCTTAAACCAACATCGGCTATAAATAAATTTTTTGGTGAAAAAAGTGTAGAGTTTGTCTCAAAAGTAAGAAGTGCCTCTCACGCACATGCAACATACATTAAAAACATAAGAAGAACGAGTGATAGTAAAGTTTTACAAGCAAAACAAGTTTCAAGTAGTGTAAAAGCAGTAAGTTCACTCCCTCCATCAAAAAAAATCATAGCAATTGGTGCATCAACAGGTGGTGTTCAGATTCTCGAAGAGTTACTTATGCAACTTGAACCAAATCATCCACCAATAGTAATAACACAGCATATGCCAGCAGGTTTTACAGCCTCTTTTGCAGATAGACTAAATACTATTTTACCCTCTTCAAATGTGAAAGAGGCACAAGAGGGTGATGCACTTCTTCATGGGCGTATATTAATCGCCCCAGGTGATATGCACCTAGAAGTTATAAAAAGTGGATTTCAGTATAAAGCTACGCTTAAAAACTATCCTAAAGTTAATTCTCATAAACCAAGTGTTAATGTTCTTTTTCGCTCCATGAGCAGAGAGGTCGGCATCTTTGGTGTGGGAATTATACTTACAGGCATGGGAGATGATGGAGCAACTGGACTTTTAGAGATGAAAAATGCAGGTGCATTAACTTATGCTGAAGATGAAAAGAGTTGTATAGTCTATGGAATGCCTAAAAAGGCAGTTGATTTAGGTGCAGTGAAGCAGAGTCTTACACTTAAAGAGATTGCAAATATTATAAATACAGTACGATGATGAAAAATAGGAGTTAGCAGATGAAGTTTAAGATATTAATAGCAGAAGATGAAAAAGATTTTAGGGATATTTTAGTCTCTATAGTAGAGATGATATTTGCGAAATATTTTCCTTTAATAGATTTAAAAGTTTCTGTTGCAGATAATGGAAAAGAAGAACTTCAAATTGCTCAATCAGAATCTCAAGATATTATTATTACCGATATTAATATGCCTATTATGGATGGAAAAGAGGCTGTGCGTAAAATTAGACTTTTTGATAAATCTGTTCCTATTCTTGCACTTACTGCATTAACAGAGGCAAAGGATGTGGAGGAAATTATTCAAAGTGGCGTAAGTAATTATACATCTAAACCTTTAAATCAAAAGCTTTTTATTGCACAAATAAAGGCTTTTATTGATTTTTATCTTAAAAGTCAGTTTCAATATAATAAAAGTGCTGTAAATCTTATGAGTAAAGAAGTCTTTAAAAGAAAGACTATATTTACCATTGAAAAGCTTGAAGACCTTTTTGAGTTTTGGGAGTATGTTTTAGACCTCAATAAGATGTTTGAGAATAGAATAGAGGATATATTAGAACAGATTTACAATTTAGAAGAGAGTAGTATTAAATCTGGTATTTGCAATGAGATTATTTTAGAAGAAAATTTAAAAAATTATTATTTTACACTTTATAAAATTGATGAAAAGATTATTGAAGCGTTCTTAGAACTTAATTCTATTGAAAATAATGTAGTGAAAAAAGATAAAAATGTCATCTCTTTTTTAGTTTCTAAAGAGAGTGAAGAGGTAAAAGAAGAGTGCTTAGAAGATGCCGAAAGTGAAAAAAATTCTGTAGAAATTTTAAAAGAGGAAATAGAAGAGGCAAGAGCTTTGGACTTACGATACTCTACACATGAGAAGGTTTCTGCTCAAGAACTTTCTGTTGAATTAGACCCTTCTATGGAAGATAAGATTGAAAATTTTGATGAAGATTTAGAGCTTTTAAGAGCAAGGATTTATGATTTTGAAGAGATTGAGGGAAAAGATGCAAAAGATACAGTAAATCATATTGTGGATTCGCTAGAACAGTTTAATAGTATTATAGAAAATATTGGTCTCTTTAATGTTATTACTCGAACTTTTTATAATTTTACAAATTTTTTAAATAATTTAGATGAAACTATTTTAAATGACTTACAAAAACGATTGCTTTTATCAACACTTCTTAAAGGTTTAGTTAATGATTTAGAGAAGTGGATTATTGCTGTTTTTGTAGAAAGAGATACACCTGATATTCATTATTTTGACGCTTCGTTTGCTGAAAACTGTTTAGAGATAGAGTCTATCTTTTTCGAGCATAAGGAAGAAGATGATAGTGAAGAAGATGATGATGACTCTTTGGAATTTTTTTAGTATATTTAAGGTGTTTAAATGTAGAATGATATGAAAATTAAATTTAACAAGGAAGTTAGAAAATGATTAAGATAAATAATCTAGGCAATAAAGTTGTTGTTGAAGGGAATATAAAAT
>JALSWC010000186.1 GCA_027060825.1 Sulfurimonas sp. | reverse complement strand
CTCCGTTTGGTTGTCTCTATTGCGAAGCGTTATACAAACCGTGGTCTTCCTTTCCTTGATTTAATTCAAGAAGGAAATATTGGTCTTATGAAAGCAGTTGATAAATTTGAATACCAAAAAGGGTATAAATTTTCAACCTATGCAACATGGTGGATTCGTCAGGCTATTAGCCGTGCTATTGCTGATCAAGCAAGAACTATTCGTATTCCTATTCATATGATTGAGACTATTAACCGTATCAATAAAATTATGCGTAAACATCTTCAAGAAAATGGAAAAGAGCCAGATGTAGATACAATCGCACAAGAGGTTGGCTTATCTGTTGAAAAAGTTAAAAATGTAATCAAAATCACAAAAGAGCCTATCTCGCTTGAAGCACCTATTGGTAGTGAAGATGATGGACGATTTGGAGATTTTATTGAGGACAAAACATCACTTAGCCCTTCTGATGCTATCCTTAAAGATGACCTCCGTATTCAAATTGAACAGGTCTTAGAACAACTCAATGAGAGAGAAAAAGCTGTTATAAAACTCCGTTTCGGAATTATGGACGATGAGAGTGATAGAACACTTGAAGAGATTGGAAAAGAGTTAAGCGTAACACGAGAAAGAGTTCGTCAAATTGAATCTTCAGCGATTAAAAAACTCAAACATCCTAAAGTCGGACGAAGACTTAAAAATTATATAGAAGAGTAAAATATGACTTTTGAGCAGAAGTGGCTAGAGTATGATTATAATCCTTTTATCGTTTTTAACCATAAAGGGAAAATCACTTCTCTAAACACAGAGGCTCAATTTTTACTTGGATTTACAACTACACACGAACTCTTTGAACTTGCTAAGACTTATGCGAGCATTAACTTCGGGTTTAAAACCACTTTTTTACAACTTAATTATGGAAGATACAGCTTTTTTGGAGTAACAGTTGGTTATGATGATGAAGAAGAGATTGGACTCAAACTCTATCAAGCCCCATCTTATAAACTTGATACTAAAAAACCAGAGGGAAAACTTGTAAATATTTATACTATTGTAGATTTATGTATAGCATCAAACTCTATAAACTCAAATATACTTTTTGAAAAGGAGTATGATCCTACTATTCCTGATGTAGTTATAGACTCAAATAAGCTTATTAAACTCCTTAATAAAATTTATACCTCTTGTAGTGAAAAGAATAGAGAGATAAAAACTAGAATTTTTTATAGAGTGGGAGAACATATTAAATTTGATGGTAAAAAATATAGTATTTTTTCTATTGAAATATCTTCACAAAATATGCAAAAAGAGAAATTTACAGAGATAAAACTTTTTGCAGAAGAACAAGGACTTTACATAGATACAACGAAAGGTTTTACTATAAATATTCCTATGATTACATCTTAGGTCATTACTTTTTAAGCAACAACCTCTTTAGAAACTAGACTTCCTATAATAATTCCAACTGTCAATGCAGGAAGATAGTACCATAAACTTAAAAGTTCATTGTTTTTAAGTGCTATAAATGCAAGCACTAAAAAGAGATATGGAATAAGTCTAAATGCAGAGATACTTCCCCTTGCTCCATACTTTGCACTCTCAACTGTAAAAGTTTTTATTTTTGCTTTTTCCTCTTTTACAATGCTTTTAAGATCAAGTTCTTCATAAGGTGCATTATTTATAGGCGTATCATCATAAAGTTCATGAGGATCTTCTATAGTATCTAACAAATCTCTTTTATCTTCAAAATTACCACTTTTTATTTGAGCATTAACCATACGCTTATAACTGTAAGAAGACCCTAGAATAATAAAAAAAGCACTTAAAAAAGCAACTTGTGTATTTATAAATACAGCGTATGAAATAAAATAAGTAGCTAAAATAATTATCTCGGAAACCAGTAAAATACTAATAGTTTTTTTCACCATAATCCTCATCATCATCTTCTTCTAACTCTTTTTTTATCGCATAACGAGGCTCTTTTGCTAACTCTTCATAAGATTTACGCTCTTTTACATATGCTTTATAAACATTAAGTATAGCCGCGGCAATACCAATTGCAATGCCAATCCAAAGTGTCCAAGTTGCACCAGTCAGACTTTTTAAAAGCCATCCGATGCCAACACCCATTAAAACAGCAACCACCATAGAAAGCCCAAGAGAGAGTGAATCGGCAGCTTCTATAATGGGCTTAATACGAGGTTTACGCTCCTCTTGAGACTCTTTTTCTACATTAGCCATTTGTAATCGCTTTAAAAACTCGTTCACTTGCAGTAATAGTATCTTCAATCATCACATCTGTTACAGCAGTTGAAATAAATCCCGTTTCATACTGTGAACAAGCAAAATAGTAACCCTCATTCAACATTCCTGCATGAAATTTTGCAAAAAGCTCTGCATCCGATGTCGTAGCATCTTTAAAATTTTTCACTTCATTTTCATTAAAGAAAAATCCAAACATAGAGCCTCTTGTGTCCACTTGCATAGCAATGTCATACTTAGAAGCGGCATCTTTCATACCATTTACAAGCCTGTTTGCTCGCTCATTTAAAACAGCTATGACTCTTGCGTTTTGTTTCAATTTTGTAAGAGATGCATAGCCTGCTGCCATGGCAACTGGATTTCCACTGAGTGTTCCAGCTTGATAAACTGGACCATCAGGAGAGAGTACATTCATAATCTCAGCACGAGCTCCAAAAGCACCAACTGGCATACCACCACCAATAACCTTTCCAAGTGTTACAATGTCTGGTACCACACCAACAAGAGACTCTGCCCCATTGACACTAGCACGAAAACCACTCATAACTTCATCGAAAATAAGAAGCGTACCATGGGCATCACAGAGTGTACGGAGTTCATGTAAAAACTCTTTATCAGCTGGAATAAGTCCCATATTTCCTGCTATTGGCTCAATAATAACACAAGCAATATTCTCACTATCTGTAAAACACTTTTTGACACTTTCTATATTGTTATACTCTGCTAAAAGTGTATGTTTTGTAAAATCAGCTGGCACACCTGGGCTTGATGGATTTCCAAAAGTTGCTGCACCACTTCCTGCTTCTACTAAAAGTGCATCAGAGTGACCATGATAACAGCCTGTAAATTTTACAATATCATCACGACCTGTAAATCCACGAGCCATACGAATAGCACTCATAACAGCCTCTGTTCCACTACTTACAAAACGAACTTTATCAATAGAGTCAAAAAAGTTTACAACAAGTTTAGCAAGCTCTGTTTCTGCAAGAGTCGGCGCACCAAAGCTCAGACCATGTTTTACAGCTTCTATAACTGCCGCTTCTATGCTCTCATCACGGTGTCCAAAAAGGAGTGGTCCCCAACTTTGAACATAATCTACATACTCATTACCATCTACATCTTTTAAGTAAGCACCCTTCCCCTCTGTTATAAAAATAGGAGTCCCTTCAACACTTTTAAATGCACGAACAGGAGAATCTACTCCTCCTGGAATAAAACTCTGTGCCTCTTCAAATGCTTTTTGTGATACTGTTGTATTCATTTTTGACCTTCATTACATAATATTTCTATTATTATATCTAAGATTTGATATAATCTCGAAAAATAATATAGTATTGGACAATATTTGAATAGATCTCGCTTTGCCCTCTTTGTAGCCCTATTGATACATTTATTGATATTTTTACTTATTTATATAGCTATAAGTATGTCACCAAAAATAGTAAAAAAACATAAACCAAAAGAACAAAGAATTAAAATTTCACTTAAAAAGCTTCAAAAACCAAAAAAAGTAAAAACAGTTGGTGCAATTAAGAGAAAAATCAAACCTCCAAAAATAGCACCACCTATGCCAAAAGGTTCTCAACTTAAAAAAATTACACACCCTAAAAAAAGAAAATTTAAACCATTTAAAAGAAAAAGAACAAAAAAACCTACTCCAAAAATAAAACAAAAAAAAGTAATACAAGAGAAGATAAAACCTATTTTACCAATAAAGCATTCTATTGCATATCAAAAGGTTAAAGACAAAAACGCTACAAAAAAAGTAGAAAAAAAAGTTAAGATAGAAGATAAACAACTCTCATGGCTCTATCAAGATCACTCTCATGATAAGCAAAAAAAAGAAAAAAAATATTCGGTTAACACTAACAGTATTTCGCAAAACATTAAAAAACTCTACGGAAAAGAGTTTGGAAAACTTACAGCAGGTGAACAAAAATACATACTCGACAATCAAGAGATTATGCGTCGTATTACACAGCAGATACTCAATCGA
>JALSWC010000185.1 GCA_027060825.1 Sulfurimonas sp. | reverse complement strand
ATTACTAAAGTTTAAAGGTTATTTATGAAACATAAACATCTAAGTCTCCAAGAGAGGTATTATATCGAAATATCATTGAAAAATGGTGATTCTCGACTTCAACAGAAGACACGGCTCTTTAAGAAAAGAGTTAAAGGTTAGAACTCCATTTGAGGCAGTTCAAAGTTGGTTTCAAACGAAGCCTGAAATATTTAAGATTTTACCAGATGTGTTTCAAGATATTGCTTTTGGAAAACAGGTACAACGTGGTGAAACTTGACAGTAAACTACTATGAGGTTATAAATGTTAAATATGGAAGATAAAATAAAAATCTTTAAAGCTCTTGGGAATGAAACAAGGTTTAAGATTTTTAAAAATATTTTTACAGGTGGATATGCTTGTTCTATCGACAATTCACAACCAAAAGAGGACCTTATAGCTCAGGCTACTTGTGTAACGAGTATTGCAGAACATTTTGATTTTGCTTTGCCTACCATCTCTCGACATTTAAAAGAGATGCGAGATGCAAAGATCATTACAATGACAAAAAGTAAAAATAAAATTTATATTGAACCAAATATTGATATAATGAGAGAGATAGCTGGATGTTTTGAAACTTTAGTAGATGATTATGAAAAAGGCAGACTCTATCAATATGATAATACAAAGTGATTTAAAGTGACAATACTCGGAATTGATCCAGGAACGAGAAATATGGGTTACGCACTCCTCTCGTTAAGCAATGGAAAAATAGCACTCATTGAAGCAGGTCTCATAAAGATAAAAGCAGATGAGTTGCAGTTTCAAATACCTCAGATGGTGGAAGCTTTTGAGGGCATCTTTGCTAAACATACCATAGAACAAGTAGCTATGGAAGATATATTTTACGCACATAATCCTAAGACTACCATCAAGTTAGCACAGTTTCGTGGGGCTATTATGTTATGTATTTTACAGCAGTTTGGACAGTTTCATGAGTACACAGCATTACAGGTTAAAAAAGCTCTTACGGGCAATGGTAAGGCGGCTAAAGAGCAGGTAGCGTTCATGGTAAAAAGACTTTTAGGTATCAAAAAAGAGATAAAACCACTCGATATAACAGATGCCATAGCAGTCGCTATAACACACTCACAAAGAGTAAAACTCAAGGCGAGTAAAAAATGAAATTGTTATTACTTGAAGATGATACAGCTTTATCAAATATCTTGATAGATTTCTTAGAAGAGTCTTATGAGGTGGTGCATACTTATAGCATGAAAAAAGCACTGAGTCTGAGTGAAGAAAATCAGTTTGATATCTATATTTTTGATATCAATCTGCCTGATGGAGATGGAATCTCTCTTTTACGTGATTTGCGGGACTTCAATGACGAAACCCCAACTATCTTTATCACTGCATTTCAAGGTACAAAGTATCTTAAGTCAGCATTTGAATCAGGTGCAAATGATTTTATTAAAAAACCTTTTGATTTAGAAGAACTTGCACAAAGAATCGAAAATATTAAAAAACATTTTGGTATAGATCTTTCTATAAAATTGACACAAGATATCAGTTTTGATACTAGCAAACATCGTCTTTTAACTCCAAGCAAGGAGATAAATCTTTCTCCTAAGGAGAGTGAGTGTTTGCATTATTTTTACAAAAATCGTCATCGTATTATTAGCTCTGATGAATTTTTACAAAACTTTTGGTCTTTAGAGGAGATGCCAAGCGATGATACAATCCGTACAATCGTAAAAAATTTGAGAAAATATATTGGAAAAGAGCATATCTTAAATGTTCGAGGCGAAGGGTATAAGTTTGAATGAGTTAGAAAAAAAATCATTTTTTTCTTTTCTGACACTCTATCTAGTTTCTTCTGCACTTTTCATCAGCTTGCTTGGCTATTGGTACTATAACGCACAGAAAAATGCCATAGAAAATGAAGTTTATTATAAACTTATACATCTTGCCGATAAAATTTCTGGTCGTATTATAAATGCCCAGATGAAGAGCATCACCTTAGCATTACCTTATGAAGAAGGCTATGAATACGAGCTAATTCCAACTCTTGATGCTAAAAAATATAAAGAGGATTATTTTGAACAAGGGAGATACAAAGTACTTATCTCTGCATCACCTCAAGAGCATCTAGGTATCGCTTATGTCATCGTAAAAACACAAAGTTATTTTAACAAACTTCGTAATTTGCAACTACTTGTTTTGCTTGTAGTGGGAGTTGTTTTAGTCTTAGTTAGTTTTGTTAGTTTTTTTCTTGCGCGTTTATTTATGAAACCTTTGCGTAGTCGAGTGGAGCAGATAGAAAATTTTATACAAGATGTTTCACATGAGTTAAACACACCTATCACGGTTTTAAAGATGAGCGCAAGTAGAGGGATGAAAAAAGGTATTTATGATAAAAATATATTTCAAAATATCTCTATAAGTACCAAACAGCTTGAGAGCATCTATAAGTCACTCACTTATCTTAACTTTAAACAAGAGATGCAACAAGTTGAGTTGCTTAATCTCAAAGATATAGTTGAGCAGACTATCAGATACTATACCCAACTCATTGATGCAAAACATATAAAAGTTATCACTGACTTAGAAGATGTTAAGTTGAGTATGGTTCCATCAAAAGCTGAACTGCTTTTTTCTAACCTCCTCTCTAACGCTATCAAATACTCTATGCCAGATACGATGATAACTATGAAACTTACAAAAGAGTATTTTATTATCAAAGATGAAGGTATGGGTATAAAAGAGAGTAAACTGCAAGAAATTTTTGAGATTTATAAAAGAGATTCTAGTTTAGCTGGAGGTTTTGGGGTGGGACTTAGTATAGTAAAACAGATATGTGATGCTTATGATATAAGAGTAGAAGTAAAGTCAGAGCTAGATAAGGGAAGTAGTTTTAAATTACATTTTTAATTTTACTTAAGTTATTTATACTTTCATGTGGCTATACTTACACTTATGAAGACAATACCTTTACTTAATAAACAACTTATTATCAATACTTTATCTCAGAGGTTTACCGCAGATAAAAAACTCTCTGAGATTCCAAATCCTGCCCTTCTCATTGATGCCCAAAAAGCTGCTAAAAAGATTGCCAATGTTATACGAGAAAATAAAAAAATCACTCTTGTTGGTGACTATGATGTCGATGGGGTGTGCTCTACGGCTATCATGGTGGACTTTTTTAGACAAATCCCTTATCCCCTTGAGGCTATCATTCCAAATAGATTTCATGATGGCTATGGTGTGAGTCCAAATGTTTTAGAACGAGTTGATGCAGACTTAGTTATCACAGTTGACAATGGTATCACAGCCCTAGAGGCTGCTAAAATCTGTAAAGAAAGAGGGATAGATCTCATCATAACAGACCACCATACCCCAGCAGATGCTTTACCCCAAGCATTTGCCATAGTTGACCCAAAGCTTGATACTTGTGAGTACCCTTTTAAAGAGATTTGTGGTGCTCAGGTGGCATGGTTACTTTTAGCACTTGTTAAAAAAGAGTTAGCTTTAAAGATAGATATGAAACAATTTTTAGATATTTTAGCCATTGCCATCATCGCAGATATTATGCCACTTATAGATATTAACCGTACGCTTGTTAAAGAGGGTCTTAAACTGATGATGCACTCCAATCGCCCCTCTTCTATCATCATAAGAGATTTTCTAAACAAAACCTCCATCTCTAGTGAAGATATAGCCTTTGCAATAGCACCTCGCATAAACTCTGCAGGAAGACTCGAAGATGCTTCCATAGCCTTAGAGTTTTTCCGTGCGACAGATACGAACAAAGCCTACAAACAGTTTGAACTTCTTAGTAAACTCAATGAACTCAGAAAAGAAACAGAAGCTGATGCTACAAAAGAAGCGATTGGGCAAGTCAACCCTCAGGACAAGGTTATCGTAGTTGCAGATGAACATTGGCACGAGGGAGTCGTGGGCATCGTTGCTGCACGACTTGTTGAGAGATTTGGTGTCCCAGCTATCGTTTTAAATGTAAAAAATGGTATCGCCAAAGGAAGCGCTAGAAGCATAGGTGAGGTCAATATCTATGAGCTTATCAAGGAAAATTCATCTTACTTGGATAAATTTGGTGGACATAAGATGGCAGCTGGCTTAGGTCTTGATGCTCTCAAACTTCAAGAGTTTAGCAAAGCTATCAACAAAAGTGCTGATGCTCTTGATGCAAAAGATTTTTTACCAAAAGATGAAGTGATGGGCATCTTAGAAACAGATACTATTGATATCGAACTCTTAGACCTTT
>JALSWC010000184.1 GCA_027060825.1 Sulfurimonas sp. | reverse complement strand
GTTTTGGTGTGAAACGGGCTATTAAAATAGCAGAAGAGAATACAAACGCAGCGACTTACGGACCACTTATTCATAACTCTAAAGAGATACAGAGACTCGATAAAGATTTTAAAGTTGGACTTGTAGAGGATTTTACTACATTTAAGTCTGGTGATAAAGCTATTGTTCGTACGCATGGAATAGTGAAAGAGGAGTTGGCAGCTCTTCAACGCAATGGGGTAGATGTTGTTGATGCTACATGCCCTTTTGTAACAAAACCACAAGAGATTGCTCAGGAAATGAGTGAAAAAGGCTACAGTGTTGTGATTTTTGGAGATGAAAAACATCCAGAAATTAAAGGGGTAAAATCTTATGTAACAAATGGTGCGATTGTAGCTAGTTCTGTTGATGATGTAAAAGATATTAAACTGCATGAACGAGTAGCTCTCATTGCACAAACGACACGAAAAGTAGAAGATTATATCTCTATTGCAAATTATCTTATTCCTCGACATAAAGAGGTAAGAGTGTTTAATACTATATGTAATGCAACTTTTGAAAATCAAGAAGCTATTCGTAAGCTTGCTAAAAAAGCAGATGTAATGATTGTTATCGGTGGAAAAAATTCATCAAATACGAAACAGCTTTTTAGTATTTCAAAAGAGAATTGTAGTGAGAGTTATCATATTGAAGATGAGACAGAGATAGAGAGTGAATGGTTTAAAAATAAAACACTCTGTGGTATTAGTGCTGGTGCATCAACTCCTGATTGGATTATTCAAAATGTTATAAATAGTATAAAAAAGAGTATTGTGTAGTTCTCACATACAATACTATTCTCCTTTTTCAGCTTTTTTTCATATTTCTCTTTCAATTTAATACCAATATAATTAAATATTAGATATAATCACGACAATTTTTATGTAACAGAGGATAGGTAATGGCGTTCGATAACGAATCATTTGAAGAAGAAGAAAATTTTGCAGAGATGTTTGCTGCAAGTGAAAAACAACAAGAAAAAAGTCGCACAGTAGAAGGTGAGATAGTAGAGATACAAGCTGATGAGAATAGAGCATTAGTAGGTGTAGGTGATAAACTTGAAGGTATTTTAAGCCTTGATGAAATCCGTGATGAAAATGGTGAGCTTAAGTTCACGACTGGTGATAAAATCAAAGTGCTAGTTATGGGATACTACAATGAGCGTCCTAAAATTTCACATAAAAAAGTTTTAGAGCAAGAGAAAACTATTGAGTTTATTGATGCAAACAAAGATGATTTTGAGGATTTAGTAGTTGAAGGTATTATTACTAAGAAAAATCGTGGTGGTTATGTAGTAGAAGCTAATACAGTTTCATTTTTTATGCCTCGTTCATTGGCTGCATTTAAAGATACTGATGATGTAGTTGGTCGTAAAATAAAAGCACAAGTTATCAAAATTGATCCAGAAGAGAATTCGATCATTCTTTCTCGTCGTAAATTGTTTAATGAAGAGAGAAAAAGAAAAAAAGAGATTATTGATCAACTTATGGCAGAAGATGTTATTGTTGAAGGTATTATCAAAAAAATCACGAGCTATGGAATGTTTGTAGATGTTGGTGGTGTTGATGGTCTTGTTCATTATAATGAAATTTCTTATAAAGGTCCAGTAAATCCATCTAAACTTTATAATGAAGGTGATGTAGTAACAGTAAAAGCTATATCTTACGATAAAGACAAAAGACACTTATCTCTTTCTATTAAAGCAGTACAACCAGATCCATGGGCTGAAGTTGAATCAGAACTTGATGAAGGCGATACGATTTCTGTAACAGTTTCTAATGTAGAATCATATGGTGCATTTGTTGATCTTGGAAATGATATTGAAGGTTTCTTACATATTTCAGAAATTACATGGAATAAAAATGTAAAAAATCCAGGTGATTACTTAGAAGTAGGTCAAGAAATTGATGTTGAAGTTATTGAAATTAACTCAAAAACTCATAAACTTCGTGTATCTTTAAAAAGATTACTTCCAAAACCATTTGATGAGTTTTTGAAAAATTATAGAGAAGGTGATGTTGTAACTGGTACTGTTACTTCTTTAACTGACTTTGGTGCTTTTGTTCGTATTGATGGTGTTGAAGGTCTTTTACACAATCAAGATATTTCTTGGGATAAAAATACAAAAGCAAGAGAAGTATTAAAATCTGGTGAAGAAGTGGAAGTGAAAATTGCTAAAATCAATGTAGAAGATCAAAAAATCTCATTGAATCGTAAGACTTTACTTGAATCACCAATAGATAAATTTGCTACTACTCATAAAGTAAATTCAGTAGTAACTGGAACTATTCGTGATATTAAAGATTTTGGTGTATTTGTTTCACTTGAAGAAGGTGTTGATGCGCTTATCCGTGATGAAGATTTAACTCCATTAAATAAAGAAGAGTTAGAAGTAGGGCAAGAGATAGAAGCTGCAATTGCAAATATTGACACTCGCCGTGACCGTATTCGTTTATCTGTTAAAAAATTGGATTATATTAAAAATCAAGCAATGCTTGAAGAAATAAATGATAATAATAATGAATCACACTCTTTAGGTGATTTAATTAAAGATAAATTAAATAAATAATTTATTTTAATGCAAAAGTTAATAAAATGGCTTGCTCCTATTGTTACAATAGGTGTTGCCATTTTTTTAACTTACTTTTTGATTTCAATTAATTCAAAAACGGTTATTTCCAATAATGAACCTCTGGGATTTCAAGATAAAGCAAAACAAGCAAATATAGAAAAAAGTTGGCTGAACCATTTTTCTAAAACTAAAAAATTAGCTTATTCTTACCCTGTAAATGAGATCTATCTTAAAATGGATTTAGATGAAAAAATAACTAAAACTATTACCTATAAACTATTTGCAAATATTCAAGATTCGTACCAACTATTTTGTTTAAAAGAAGAATTGGCACGATATAAGCTGAAATATTTTCTAAAAAAAGATAAACGAGGTGTATATTTACTTATTTATTCGCAAAATGTTACTAAACTAAATAATTTAGTAAAAATACTAAAAGATTATAAAATAAAAGCTCAAGTTAAATTATACAAAAAAGGATGATTAAAAATGCAAAAATATACAGTAGTAGTTTGTGACCATATACATCAAGCAGGTTTAGATATGCTTGAAAATGATGAAAACATTAACTTTGTTATGGCAGCAGATGTAGATAAAAAAGAGTTAGTTGAAAAGATTATTCCAACTGCTGATGTGGCAATTACTAGAAGTTCAACGGATGTTGATGACTTTTTTATAGAACATGCAACAAATATGAAAGCTATTGTTCGTGCGGGCGTTGGTGTAGATAATGTAAATATTCCTGAGTGTTCTAAAAAAGGTATTATTATTATGAATGTACCTACTGCAAATACAATTGCTGCAGTTGAACTTACAATGACACATATGCTCTCATGTATGCGTATGTTTCCATACTCTCATGATCATCTGAAAAATCAAAGAATTTGGAAGCGTGAGAAGTGGTATGGTTATGAGCTTAAGGGCAAAAAACTTGGTATTATTGGATTTGGTAATATTGGTTCTCGTGTTGCAAAACGCGCAAAAGCATTTGAAATGGATATTGTTGCGTTTGATCCATATATCAACCCTTCAAAAGTTACTGATCTTGATATGACATATACAAAGAACTTTGATGATATTTTAGCATGTGATGTAATTACAATTCATACTCCTAAAAATAAAGAGACAATTGGCATTATAGATAAAGAAGAGATTGCTAAAATGAAAGATGGTGTTGTTTTAGTAAACTGTGCAAGAGGTGATTTATATAATGAAGATGCACTTTATGATGGTCTTAAATCTGGAAAAATTCGTTTTGCTGGAATTGATGTTTTTGGAAAAGAGCCTGCGATTAATAACAAACTTCTTGATTTAGATAATATTGTCGTCTCTCCTCACCTTGGAGCAAATACTTATGAATCTCAATATAACATTGGTACACAAGCAGCAGGCAATGCAATTGCTGCGGCAAAAGGAATTGCATATCCAAATGCTATGAATTTACCAATAGATGAGTCTAAAATACCTGCATTTGTAAAACCATTTTTAGAGATGGGACAAAAAATAGGATTTTTAGAATCTCAAATAAACAAGTCTAAAATTGTTTCAATAAAAGTAAAAGGACAAGGTGAAATAGCAAACTATGTTGATTCTCTTGCAACATTTGTAACTGTTGGTGCTATGAGTCACTCCAATGAATCAATTAACTATGTAAACGCAGACTTTATTGCAAAAGAGAGTGGTATTGAAGTAGAGTGTGTTAATCTTGGAGATTCTGAGGTTTATAAAAATCTTATTACTATAAAACTTACTACAAACGAGGGTACAACATCTATTTCTGCTACAATTTTAGAAGATGGCTTACAGCGTGTTGTTTCTATTGATGGTTTTGATAATGAAGTAGCACTTAAAGGGGATATGATTCTCTTTAGAAATAGTGATGTTCCAGGTGTAATTGGAAGTGTAGGAACTATTCTTGCAAATCACAATGTAAATATTGCAGACTTTTCATTAGCTAGAAACAAGAATAAAGAAGCTCTTGCTGTCATTCTTATTGATAATGCAGTAAATGATACTACTCTTAGCGAGTTAGCAGCCTTAGAAGCTTGTAATAGTGTTCATTACGCGCGTTTTTAAGAAACTTTCAAACTTTTTTAATACAGACCTTTTTTAAGGTCTGTATTCTTTCTCTTTTATTAATCTCAAAAAAATTCAATATTCAGCATTCCCTAAACATTAAATATAGATTATTTTCAATGGGAAAGAGTGTAAGGATTTGTCTTGTAAATAAAAATTAGAACACTCTAAGCACTTTTATTGTAAAATCATTCAAAATATTTAAATAAAGGTGTATTAATGGCAACTGTTGGTATGAGTGATATTAAAAAAAATGTTCGTCTTGTAGTGGGTGAAGTTCCTTATAAAGTAGTGGAGTTTCAACATGTAAAACCAGGGAAGGGTGCTGCGTTTGTTCGTATGAAAATGAAAAGTTTTTTAAATGGAAAAGTAGTTGAGAAGACTGTTCATGCAGGTGATAAATTTGAAGTTCCTGAAATTGACTATAAAACAATGCAATATTTGTACGATGATGGCGAAATGTACCAATTTATGGACAATGAAACTTATGACCAACTAGGACTTTCATACGAGCAGTGTGATGAGGCTTCTAAATGGTTTAAAGATGGTATAAATGTAGATATTGTTTTTTATAAAGGTCAAGCTATTTCTGTACAGGCTCCTGAAATTATGGAATTTGTAATTACAGATACGCCACCAAACTTTAAAGGTGATACTTCAAGTGGAAGTAAAAAACCTGCAACACTAGAAAGTGGTGCAGTAGTTCAAGTTCCATACCATGTTTTAGAGGGTGATACTGTTAAAGTAAATACAGTTGATGGCGAGTATTTAGAAAAAGTTAAGTAATTAACGCAATATAAAAAAGAGGAAAGTAGCATGGGATTAAGTAATAAAGAGTTACCAAAGTTAGGCTTTTTATATATGGACTATGTCCTAAGATTTTTTGATCATTCAAACTTTAAAGGTTGGCCAAATAAGATAGAGACTGTTACATATCACTGGAAAAATGATAAAGAGAGATTTATTAAAGAGGTTAAAGCTAAGAAAATTGATGTCCTCATTGGAAATGTTCCTGCTACTGCGTATGAAACTTTTCGTGAGATTGCTCGTGAATTGCCTCATGTGCGTTTTATTCCATCTTTAGATACACAGTTTTCAAATAAATCGAAAGAGAATGTAACACGATTTGCATGGAAATATGACCTGCCTATTCCAAAAACATACATTTATTATAATCATAAAAATGCAGATAAATTTTTGAAAAAATGTGAATATCCAAAAATCATTAAAAAATCTTACGGTCCATCAAATTATGGTGGCTACTTTGTGCATAAAGTTGACAGCTACAAAGAGGCTCGTGAGCTTTTTGATGAAAAACGATACCATCCTGAATATTTTCAAGATTTCGTTCCTATGGAAGCAGATATTCGTGTAATGCTTATTGGGCATAAACCTGTTTGTGCTTTTTGGCGTCGCGCACCAGAGGGTGAATGGCTTACAAACACTTCACAAGGTGGAAGTATGGATTACAATGATGTTCCAAAATCTGTGCTTGATTTAGCTGTAAAAGTTTCAAAAGCGGCAAAAGCAGAGTACTGGGCTTGTGATGTTGCGTATGGGAAGGATGGTAAAGTTCGTATTTTAGAGTGTGCGACTGCGTTTGCTGCATTTCCTTACATTCGTGACTGGATTGGTGAGTATTTGATGTGGCTTTTAAGCGATGGTCGTTTTAGAAAGCCAAATATACCTATGTTTAACTGGGAAGAGTTAGGAAAAATTTCTCCTGATTTACTAAGAACTATGAGACACATAACATTCGGTCAATTTAATGCAAGTTATGATGGTGCTTACTTTGGAAAGAAAAAGAAAATGTATGGCAAAAAAGAGGTTTATCTTCATGAACTTGATGCAAAATATAAGGTGTATCCTGTAAAACGAAGATATGTTGAAGAGTGGCCAAGCGAAAAATGGAATTATCAAGATAAACTTGCACTAAAACCTCTTAGAAGCTTGAAGAAAAAATCAGATATAGAAGTTCCGACGCCTACAAAAGATGAGAGTGCTGAGTCTGTTGCTAATGATGTAGAGATTACCACAGAGGAGTTACATGATTTTTTAACTTCTGTGAGTGGCATTGGCAAGAAAAAAGTAAAAAAACTTGTTGAACATTTCGGTAGTGTTGATGATGTAGTTGGAGTATTGCATCAAACACCACATCTTTTAGAAGAGGTAGAAGGTTTTACTAATAAACTTGTTAAAAAAGTTGAAAAAGCTTGGAAAAAACTTCTTAAATAAACATCTATGAAGTCCTTTTCTTGGGCTTTTTTTTCATAAAAATCAAAATCAAAGGTACTGCTTTGAGTGCAAAACCACAATTTACACATCTCCATTTACATACAGAATACTCACTTCTTGATGGTGCGAACAAACTTACAAATCTTATTTCACGAGTCAAAGAGCTTGGAATGACCTCTGTTGCTATGACAGACCATGGCAATATGTTTGGTGCTATTGACTTTTACAAGCAGATGAAGAGTGCAGGGCTAAAGCCTATTATCGGGATGGAAGGCTATATTCACAATGGTGAAACCTTAGATGACAAGAGTACAAAACAGCGTTTTCATATCTGTTTATATGCTAAAAATAAAAAGGGATATGAAAACCTTATGTATCTCTCTTCTCAGGCATTTATAAAAGGTTTTTACTACTATCCACGACTCAATAAAAAAGAGTTAAGAGAGCATAGTGAAGGCTTAATATGTAGTTCTGCTTGTTTGCAGGGTGAAGTAAACTGGCACCTAAATATGCAAAATGAGAGAAATGTAAAAAATGGTGCTTTAGGATATGAGGGTGCATTAGAAGTTGCACGAGAGTATCAAGATATTTTTGGAGATGATTTTTATCTTGAAGTTATGCGTCATGGAATTGGTGACCAACTTTACATTGATGAGCAAATACTGAAAATTGCTAAAGAGACAGGCATAAAAGTAGTGGCAACGAATGACACACACTACACTTACGCTGGTGATGCGCAGTATCATGAAGCGTTTATGTGTATAGGAATGAATAAACTTTATGATGATCCAAAGCGTATGCGTCACTCTGTTCATGAGTTTTACATCAAATCACCTGAGGAGATGGCTCGTCTTTTTGTGGATATTCCTGAAGCCATAGAAAATACGCAAGATATTGCAAATAAAATTGAAGAGTTTGTGCCTATTGTAAAGTCACCAACACCACCAAATTTTAAGTTTACAAAAGAGTATGCAGAGGCTGAAGGGCTTGATATTAACTTTGAAGATGATGCACCACTGCCTGAAAATCCTACAGAAGAGCAGAAGAAAAAATGGCTCTCAGCAGCAGATAAAAATGATGCAGCTTACTTTGTTTACAAGTGTAGAGAGGGGCTTGAAAAACGATTAAAAATTGTTCCAAAAGAGCGTCATGAAGAGTATAAAGAACGATTAGAATTTGAAATGAATATTATTAACTCTATGAAATTTCCAGGTTATATGATGATTGTATGGGACTTTGTTATAGAAGCTAAACGCATTGATGTTGCCGTAGGACCTGGACGAGGTTCGGCTGCTGGAAGTTTGGTTGCATTTTCATTAGAGATTACCGATATTGACCCTATGAAGTATGACTTGCTTTTTGAGCGTTTTTTAAATCCTGAACGAGTAAGTATGCCCGATATTGATATGGACTTTATGCAGGCTCGTCGTGGAGAGGTTATAGACTATGTGGTGCGAAAATATGGTCGAAATCAAGTGGCACAAATCATCACTTTTGGTTCACTCTTAGCAAAAGGGGTCATTCGTGATGTTGCACGAGTGCTTGAAATGCCTTTAAGTCAAGCTGATAAAATGGCAAAACTTATACCTGATGAGCTGGGAATTACCCTTAATGGAAAAACGAAAAATGGGAAGTTTGTTGATGGTGCTTTTCAAAAAGAGCCAAAAATTCAAGAACTCATTGATAGCGATCCAAACGCAGCGCGTGTTTGGGAGTTTGCTAAAAAACTAGAAGGGCTTAAACGCAATGCAGGAATGCATGCTGCTGGTGTAGTAATATCAAATGAAGAGCTTTGGAAAAAGACACCTATTTATAAGCCATCTGGTGAAGATACTTTTGTAACACAATATTCACTCAACTATATGGAAGATGTTGATCTAATCAAATTTGACTTCTTGGGTTTAAAGACGCTTGATGTTATTCAAAATGCTATTAAACTGATTAAACGCAGATATAACCGAGAGGTTGAGTGGCATAAAATAGATGAAAATGACAGAGAAGTTTATGATGTAATTCAAACAGGTGATACTGTTGGAATGTTTCAGATAGAGTCTTCTGGTATGCAAGATTTGAACAAACGCTTAAAGCCTTCAACATTTGAGGATTTAATTGCAGTTTTAGCACTCTATCGCCCTGGTCCTATGGAATCTGGGATGCTTGATGACTTCATTGAGCGAAAGCATGGTCGTCAAGAGATTACCTATGTATTTCCTGCACTTGAAGAGATTTTAAAACCAACTTATGGGGTTATTGTCTATCAAGAACAGGTTATGCAGATTGTACAGACAATTGGTGGATTTAGCCTTGGTGGTGCAGACATTGTGCGTCGTGCGATGGGGAAAAAGAAAGTCGAGGAGATGATTAAATATAACAAAGAGTTCTCTGAGGGTGCAGCAAAGCAGGGGCTTGACTACAAAACAGCTTCAGAACTTTTTGATTTAATTGAAAAATTTGCAGGGTATGGTTTTAACAAATCTCACTCAGCAGCCTATGCCATGGTTACTTTTCAAACAGCGTGGTTGAAGACTTACTATCCAAACGAGTTTATGGCAGCACTTTTAACATCAGATAAAGACAATACTGAAAAAGTTGTCCGTTATATTGATGAAGTAAAACGGATGGAGATTGAACTTGCTCCACCTGATGTTTGTGATTCACAACTTGAATTTTCTGCAATCACTAAAGATAATAGAGAGATTATTCTGTTTGGTTTGGGTGGAATTAAAGGTGTTGGTGAAGCAGCCATTCATGCCATGCTTGAAGAGCGAGAGCAAAATGGCGACTACATAACTCTACAAGATTTCGTCAATAGAATTGAGCCTAGTAAAGTAAATAAAAGAGTGATTGAAGCTTGTATAAAAGCGGGTGGATTTGACAGATATAGCTATTCAAGAAAAGCACTGCTTGACCAAATTGACCTTATAGTTGAAACTGCAAAAAAAGCGAGTGAAGCGAAGAAAAATGCTGTTGGAAGTCTTTTTGGAGATGATGAAGCAATAACAACTGTTGAGTTGAGCCTTACAAATTGCCAAGAGTATGAGCTTAAAGAGATACTGGAGTTTGAAAAAGATACTTTGGGCTTTTATGTCTCTGGGCATCCTATGGATGATTATCGTGAAGAGTTAGAGGAGCTAAACTATACCCTCTCATCTGAATTAGAAAATATAAAAGATGGTTCTTTTGCCATTTTTATAGGTAAAGTTGAAGAGATAACAAAAAAAGTTTCTAAAAAAGGAAATCAGTTTGGCATTGTAAACTTGATGGATTTTCATGGGAATATTGAGATTATGCTCTTTTCAGACAAGCTCGAACATCTCTCACAAATGAACTTGGAAGAGCCAGTTGCATTTAAGGCAAGAGTTACGCTTACCGATTTTGGACCTCGTCTTAATGTTACAAAAATTATGGCACTCAAAGATGCAAAAAGAGAGACCAAAAAGGTAAAAAAAGAGGTGCAAGAAGCTCCACCTGAACCTATAAATTTGGCTGTAAGACTCTCACAAGATTTTGATGTATTGGAGAATTTGTACGCTATTATAAGACAAAATCCAGGAAACCGTCCTCTTAAGGTAACCATAATTTCAAAACTCCACAATGTAGTCATTGATTCTGCCATTCGTGTTGGAAGTCAGATTGTTGGGGCTTTAGAGGGGAATGCATTTGTGGATATAATAAGTTAAATTATTTGTGTTATAATATGTAAAATAATACATAAATTAAGGTGTAAAATATGGTAGCATATGCAAGAGATGAAATAATATCTGCGAGTGATATGGCAAGGAATTTTTCTAAAATACTTAAAGATGTGACATCGTACTCAAAAGAGAAAATAGCTATTTCTAAAAATAATAAACTTGAAGCTGTAATAGTGCCAATAGAAGAGTATGAAAAGATGCAAGAGGCACTTGAAATGGCTGAACATATTGAGATATATAACACTGTAAAAGCAAGAGAAAATATACCAAAGGCAAAATATATATCTTTAGAAGAGTCTGCAAAACTTTATGGAATAGATATAGATGCACTATAAGTTAGAGTTACTTCTTGCAGCACATAAAGATTTGGCAGAATTTTCTCATAGAGAAAAAATCCTTATATATAAACAATTTAAAAAGATTCAAAAATCTCCAGAACTTGGTATTTTACTTGGTAATAAAAATGGTTATGATTTATCAGGGTGTAGAAAAATGTACGCTGATAGTAAAAAGATACGAATAGTTTATAAAATAGTTGAAGATAAAATTATTATAGAAGTTATTGCAGTTGGTAAACGCAATGAAATGGAAGTTTATAAAAAAGCTTCAAAAAGGGTATGAAATATGAATAGACAAGATTTTAATGAGGGACTTTTAGGTTTTTTAGATGCTTCACCAACCCCTTTTCACGCAACGCGAAATAT
Organism: Sulfurimonas sp.; assembly: GCA_027060825.1. Classification (GTDB taxonomy): domain Bacteria; phylum Campylobacterota; class Campylobacteria; order Campylobacterales; family Sulfurimonadaceae; genus Sulfurimonas. Next base: position 3,655 of record JALSWC010000184.1, on the reverse strand, counting down.
GGCGATGATGTTTGAAAATGCAGGATTTGTAAAACTGAGTGAAGTTGAAAATTGGAAACTAGATGCTGGGAAAAAGTACTATGTTACTCGTAATGACTCTTCTGTTATTGCATTTACTTACCCTAAAAATGATTTGAAATATTTAATGGTTGGTACGCATACTGATTCGCCAAATCTAAAACTTAAACCAAACGCAGTCATGAAAGAGCATGGCGTTGTCAAGTTTGGAGTAGAACCGTATGGTGGGCTTCTGCTCAATCCTTGGTTTGATAGAGATTTATCACTTGCAGGACGAGTGAGTTATCTTGATGCTGAAAATAGAGTACAAAATGCACTGATAGATGTGCAAAAACCTTTGGCAATAATTCCATCACTTGCTATTCACCTTGATGATAAAGCAAATAAAGAACGCACTATAAACAAACAGACCGATATCTGTCCAATTCTCTCTACAAATAAAGATTTTGAGCTTGATGCTTTTCTTCGTTGGCAACTTGACAAAGTGGGTGTGCGTGATGTAAAAGAGATTTTTGCAAATGAGCTGAGCTTTTACGATACTCAAAAAGCCTCTTTTGTAGGCTTAAGAGATGACTTTATAGCAAGTGCTAGACTTGACAATTTATTAAGTTGTTATACTGCTATGCTAAGTATCTGTAGTGTGTCAGAAGAAAAACCTATGCTTTTTATTGCAAGTGACCATGAAGAGGTTGGGAGTGATTCTACAAGTGGAGCAGGGGGAAGTTTTCTGGAGAGTACACTTAAACGAATTTTTCCAAATTTTGAAGAGTACATACAAATGGTGCGAAGTTCTTTAATGATAAGTGCCGATAACGCTCATGCTATTCATCCAAATTATCCTGCTAAACACGATGCAAATCATGCACCCCATATAAACAAGGGTGTTGTTATAAAAGTCAATGCAAACCAGCGTTATGCTTCAAATTCTCAAACGATTGCAAAGTTTATGCAAAATGCGAAAAATTTGGAGTTACCACTGCAAGAGTTTGTGACTCGTAGCGATATGGGATGTGGCTCAACAATAGGTCCAATTACTGCTACTCGCATAGGCGTAGATACCATAGATGTTGGGCTTCCAACTTATGCGATGCACTCAATTAGAGAACTTGCAGGAAGTGATGACGCTCATATGCTGTATAAGATTTTAACAGGATTTCAACTTTAGATGGCAACAGTTACACCAGAAGAGTTAAATCTTTTAATAGAGCAGACCTATAAGGTAGAAAAGGAGTTTACTGAACTCAAAAGCTCTTATGCAAATCTCCAAGATACTGTTGAAAAGCTAATTGAATTTTTACCAAATGCAATCTGGATACTCAATAGTGACAACACTGTTTTTGTGCAAAATTCTTATGCTAGAGAACTCTATAAACTCCTTAAAGAGTTAGAGTACAGAGATGAAGATTATGAGATTCAGTTTAATACACGCTCTTATCTTGTAAAGAGTTCAACTTACAAAGATAAAGTGATGTTGAGTGTTACAGATATAACGGATCAAAAACGCAAAGAAAACCTAGCAACCATGGGGCAGATGGCAGCACACCTCTCTCATGAAATACGAAATCCAATAGGTTCTATCTCTCTTTTAAGTTCTGCTCTTAAAAAGAAGGTTATTCCTCAAAATATACCTATTGTTGAAGAGATACAAAAATCTGTAAGTAGAATTGATAGAATAATAAAAGCAACGCTTATGTTTTCAAAAGGTGTTATAGCCAAAAAAGAGCAATTTTTATGGAGTGAGTTAAAAGAGTCAATAGATATGTCCATAAAATATTATGACTATTCAAAAGAGATAAAATTTCTTTTTCCAGAAGATGATTTTATGCTAAATGCAGACAAAGATTTACTCGAAATGCTCTTCTCAAATCTTATTATAAACGCAATAGATGCCATTGAAGCTGATGATAATGATGATGGAATAATAGAGATAAAACATTTTTCTCATGAAGAGAGACATATATTTCAAATATTTGATACAGGTGTTGCAATTGAGAATAAAGAGGAACTTTTTGAAGCTTTTAAAAGTACCAAAATTAAGGGAAATGGACTTGGTCTTATACTTTCTCGTCAAATAGCACAAGCACATGATGGAGATGTGTTTTTGTGTGAACAAGAGAGTAAATGTTTTGAAATAGAGCTATGCATTTGACTTAAATAGGAAATTTATACATTCTCTTATCTTATTTTTATTACAATAACTTTTTATTATTTAAAGGAATACAATGAAAACACTCTTATCCTTTATTGGATCAATGAAATCTATGGTAGTTTTGATGCTCATTTTTGCATTTTCCATTGGATATGCAACGATAGTTGAAAATGACTATGGAACGATGACAGCAAAAGCAGAAATTTATAATGCACAATGGTTTAATGTTCTTTTAGGGCTTTTAGCATTAAATCTTATCTATAACATTATACATTTTAAAATGTACACACGAAAAAAAGCTCCTATATTTATATTTCATATTGCTTTTTTAGTTATTTTATTTGGTGCAGCTGTTACTAGATATATGGGCTTTGAGGGCATTATGCATATTAGAAATGGTATGGTTGCCTCTTCTATGATGAGTTCTGATCCCTACTTTGATGTAGAAGCAAAAGTTGCTGACAAAGTAGCATCATATTCTAAAATTGCCTATCTCTCTAAGCGTTCACATAACGATTTAGAAGCTTCTTTAGATGTTGCAGGTAAAGATGTAGATGTCACACTCGAAAAATATATTCCAAATGCCATAACTTCAATAGTGAAAGACCCAAAAGGCTCTTCAATGTTAAGTCTAATGGTCACTGGTGGAGGAAGAGGAAAACCTGTTGCATTAGATAAAGGGAACTACTATAATGCTGGAAACTTCATTTTAGATTTTCAATCTGGTAAAACATTTAAGAAGCCTACAATATCTATATTTTTAAAAGAGAATAAGCTCTATATGAAACATAATATGCAACTCTCTTATATGAAAATGTCAGATAGATCAAAGGGCGAGTTAGCTGCAAGTAATAATGATCTTTTAAACAATAGAGTTCTTTATACAACAAAATTTGGTAGTTTTGTACTGCGTAAATATCTGCCACACGCCGTTAAAAAAGTCATAACAAACCCTAATGCGAAGTTAAGAGATTCTGGTCTTGGACTTTTGCGTTTTTCTGTAGATGTTGATGGAAAGAAAAAAAATGTAACTGTCTATTTTAGAAAAGGTTTGGAAGGCGATGCCTCTCATGTAAATGTTAATGGTGTAGATGTTTATGTCTCTTTTGGTGCAAAAGAGATTCAGATTCCTTTCCAAATTAAATTACTAAAATTTAAACTTGACAGATACCCAGGCTCTATGAGTCCAGCATCGTATGCAAGTGAGGTGGAAGTTATTGATAAAGCAGATAATTTTCATGAAAAATATAGGATTTATATGAATCATATTTTAGAGTATAAACATTACAGATTTTTTCAATCTTCTTATGATATGGATGAAGGAGGAACCGTGTTGTCAGTAAATCATGATCCGGGGACAGTTCCAACATATATTGGATATGCACTTTTAGCACTTGGACTTTTTTGGACACTTTTTTCAAGAAAACATAGATTTTCTCGTCTTTCAAAAAAAGCAAAAGATGCAGCAAAAGCGAAAGCTATTCCTGC
>JALSWC010000183.1:2560-4291 GCA_027060825.1 Sulfurimonas sp. | reverse complement strand
AAGACCACATTTGCCCTTACTTTTGGGGAATTATAACATATTTACTAAAAAAGTGTAAAATTCTATTATGTATATAAAAACCATTATTCTACTACTCCTTATCTTTTCCTCTTTATATTCACAAAATATTTTAAAAAATGAATACTATATCAAAAATGATTTTGTAATGCTCTCTGATATAGTACAGAGTGCTAAAACAGATGATAAAAAGCTTTTTTCACTTGAAGCAGATAGACATATACTCCGAATCAGAACTAAAGAGCTTGTGAAAGTATTGAAAGAGAATGGATATAGTAACTATATCTCTAAACATAGAGAATATATTCAGTTTACGAAACGCAGTCCTATCAATAGAAAAAAAATTATTAGAAAAATTAAAGAACTTTATAAAAGAAAATATCGTTTTATTACAATTAAAAGCATATCTGTAGAACCAAATGTATATATGGAAAAACTTCCTTCATTCTACACTGTCCATTTTGAAGAGAAGCCTTACCTTTCAAGTATAGGCGTACTTTACATTAAAACACAAGAGAGAAGAGAAATATTTTTTCATTATTTTATAAACGCAAAAGTTACTATTTACCAAGCAAAAAGAGATATAAGAAGAGGAACACATTTAGAAAATAGAAATTGTCAAAAAAAGAGTATAATATTAGATAGATTTTGGTCTATGCCCGTGCAAGATATAAATAAGCATCAATACCAAAGCAAATATAACATTAGAACTGGTCATACGATTACTATGCGTAATGTCACAGGTCTTAATTTAGTAAAACGAGGCTCACAAGTAAATATTTTTATGGATGAGGGAAATATGCAAATTTTCTTTTCGGCAAAAGCACTACAAAATGGAAAGTTAGGAGATACTATAACTGTCCGTAGCAGAGAAGGAAGAAAAATAAAAGTTATTGTAACTGGTGAAAACAGAACAGAGGTAAAATGAAAAAAAGAAAAATAGTTGTTGCAGTAAGTGGAGCAAGTGGTGTCAATATGGGCATAAAAGTTTTAGAACTACTCCCCTCCTCTGTTGAGAAGCATTTTATAATGTCGCAAAATGCAAAAACGGTACTTGCAAAAGAGATGAAAGGTATTTTTGTTCATGACAATGAAGACATTTCAGCCTCTATAGCTTCAGGCTCTTTTGGTGTTGATGCTATGATAATAGTACCATGTTCGATGAATACTCTAGCAAAAATTTCTTGTGGTATAGCCGACAATCTTACAACCCGTTGTGCATCTGTTATGATAAAAGAGCAGAAAAAGCTTATTTTAGCACCACGAGAGATGCCTTTTTCACCAATAGCACTTGAAAATATGCATAAACTCTCTTCTCTTGGTATTATCATAGCACCCCCCGTCATGGCATACTACTCTGAGCAACAAACGCTTAATGAGATGGAAAATTTTGTAATTGGAAAGTGGTTTGATTTACTTGAAATAAAAAATAGTCTATATAAAAGGTGGCAAAGTGAAGAGTCATAAAATTGCACTATATCCAGGAACATTCGACCCTATTACAAATGGGCATTTTGATATTATTGAGCGTGCAGGAAAGCTTTTTGATAAGGTTATTGTTGCAATAGCTGAGTCAAAAGAGAAAAACCCTATGTTTTCTCTTGATGATAGAATCCAGATGGCACGCCTAGCAACTAAGAAACTTGAGAATGTTCGTGTAGTTGGTTTTAATAATCTCACAATAGAACTCGCACATGAACATAATGCTGGGGT
>JALSWC010000183.1:0-2460 GCA_027060825.1 Sulfurimonas sp. | reverse complement strand
CACGCCTAGCAACTAAGAAACTTGAGAATGTTCGTGTAGTTGGTTTTAATAATCTCACAATAGAACTCGCACATGAACATAATGCTGGGGTGCTTATTCGAGGTCTTCGTGCAGTAAGTGATTTTGAATATGAACTCCAACTTGGATACCTGAATAACTCTCTTGATGATACAATCGAGACTGTTTATCTCATGCCAACACTCAAACACGCTTTTGTAAGTTCTTCCATAGTAAGAAACTTATTAAAATTTAATGGAAAAATAGACCACCTTCTTCCTGCAGAGATACAAGAGATGGTTTTAAAGGCAAATCAATGTACATCGCTATAGAAGGCATTGATACTGCGGGGAAAAGCACACAAATAACAGCCCTCTCAAAATATTTTCCTGATGCGCTTATCACAAAAGAACCGGGTGGTACAGTCATAGGAAAAGAGATTCGAGAGATGGTTCTGAGTGCAAAAACAAAAAGTAAAAGAGCAGAATTTTTACTCTTTTTAGCAGACCGTGCAGAGCATGTAGCAGAAGTAATCGAACCAAATCTTCACAAGATGATCATCTCAGATAGAAGTGCTATAAGTGGAATTGCTTATGCACTGATTCAAGGAGAGATTGATAAAAAAAATCTTGTAGAACTGAATAACTTTGCTACAAAAGGTATTTATCCTCAAAAAGTCTTCTTACTGCGTTTGACAAAAGAGGAACTTGAATTGAGACTCTCAAAAAAAGAGCTTGACGGCATTGAACTTCGTGGTAGTGAATATCTTTTAGCTATTCAAGAGGCAATTATTGAGGCAACAAAGCTACTAGGGCTTGAACTTGTCGAGATTGATGCAACAAAAAATAGAGAAGCTATAACACAAAACATACTAAACAATATTAATCAATAAAAGGGAATAATAGAGATGATAAAATCACTTCGTGGAATGAATGATATATTAGAAGAGAATGAGTATAAAAGATTTACATACTTTTTAAAAGTAGCTAGTAGCGTAGCAGAAAAATATGGTTTTCACTACATTGAAACACCACTTTTAGAAGAGACTTCACTCTTTAAACGCAGTGTTGGAGAGAGTAGTGACATTGTTGGAAAAGAGATGTATCAGTTTATAGATAAAGGGGAGAATGATGTCTGTCTTCGCCCTGAGGGAACGGCTGGTGTGGTTCGTGCTTTTATACAAAAAAAGCTTGACCGTGCAGGAGGAACACATCGTTTTTTCTACTATGGACCTATGTTTCGCTATGAGAGACCACAAAAAGGACGACTTAGAGAGTTCCACCAATTTGGAGTGGAGAGTTTTGGGCTTGAGAGTGTCTATGAAGATGCTACTATGATTATGATGGTTGCTGATATTTTAAATGAGTTAGGAATTGGTTATAGACTCCAACTCAACTCGTTAGGTGATCAAAACTGTATGCCACAATACCGTGATAACCTCGTCTCATTCATTGAGAGTGTTGAAGATAAAATCTGTGAAGATTGTAAACGCAGAAAAGAGACGAATCCTATTCGTGTGCTTGATTGTAAAAATGAGCATTGTCAAGCACTCTATGAAAATGCACCAAAACTTCTAAATGCACTTTGTGAAAGTTGTGAAAGTGACTTTAACAAACTCAAAAAGATACTTGATGCAAATAATATTGCTTATGAAATAGATACAAACCTTGTGCGTGGACTCGATTACTACTCAAAAACTGCTTTTGAATTTGTAAGTGACAACATCGGCTCTCAAAGTGCCATAGCAGGTGGTGGAAGATATGATAGACTTGTAGAATTTCTTGATGGTCGCCCTACTCCTGCTGTTGGTTTTGCAATGGGAATTGAAAGGCTTATGGAACTTATAGAGATGCCTAATGAGAATCGTAATGGTTACTACTTTGGTGCCATGGATGATGAAGCCGTTAATCTTATTATCACTACAACACAAAAAAAACGAAAATCAGACAAAGCAACTTGTGAATACCGTGCAAGAAATTTAAAAGCACACCTAAAAAATGCAGATAAAGCAAATGCAAGATACTGTTGTATTATTGGCTCAAATGAACTTGAAAATGGCACTATTTGGGTAAAAGATTTGGAAGAAAAAAGAGAAGAAACAGTAAAACTCGAAGATTTTTAAAGGGTAAAATAAGTGAAAAATTTTGGTTTAAATCTTTGGGCAAATAAAAACTTCATCATAGAAGATGGTGAGATAAAACTTAACTATAAATCTATGCCCTCTCTTTTAAACATCACAAAAGAGATACGAGAAAATGATGTAAAAGGCCCTATTCTTTTGCGTTTTCCACATCTCATAAATAAGCAGATACAAACGCTTTACAACTATTTTGAAGAAGCAATCCAAGAAAATTTTTATCAGGGAAAGTTTCATGCTGTTTTTCCTCTTAAAGTAAACCAATTTCCAGCCGTTGTAGATGCCATAAGCAGACAAGGTCAAAAGTATAACTATGGATTTGAAGC
>JALSWC010000182.1 GCA_027060825.1 Sulfurimonas sp. | reverse complement strand
ACTGTAAAGAAACTCATCATTTGTGCGAGAGAGTTTGCTTGTCCATTAAGTTCTTCACTTGCACTTGCCATCTCTTGTGAAGAGGCTGCGTTTGTTTGTGTAACTTGGTCAAGTTGTGTCATAGCAGTATTGATTTGCCCTAGTCCAATGTCTTGTTCTTTTGCAGCATTTGCTATCTCTTTAATGAGTTCTGCAGTCTCTTGAATTTTAGGAACAACACTCCCAATAAGATTTCCAGCTTGTTCACTTATTTTTACACTATCTGTTGTAATTGTACTTATCTCTTGTGCAGCTATTTGAGAGCGTTTTGCAAGTTTTCTTACCTCTGCTGCAACTACGGCAAAGCCTTTACCATGTTCCCCAGCTCTTGCTGCTTCAATAGCTGCATTTAATGCAAGAAGATTTGTTTGGTAAACAATATCTTCAATAATACTAATTTTTTCACTTATAAGCACCATAGCTTCAACTGTTTTTGTTACAGCTTCTCCACCTTCTATTGACATACTAGAAGCCTCTTCTGCTAAATCATTTGTTTTTTGTGCATTTTTCGCAGACTCTGCAACACTTCCACTCATTTCTTCAAGAGCTGCACTTGTCTCCTCTAATGAAGATGCTTGTTCTGTTGCCCCTTGAGAAAGTGACTGAGATGATGCACTTACTTGTGTTGATGCTGATGCTATCTCTGTTACACCACTATTAACACGACCAACGATAGTTTGGAGTTTATCTGCTACTGAATTTGTTGCTGTTTTTATCATCTCATAATCACCAACAAAATCTTTCTCTATTCTAACTGTCATATTGCCATCTGACATTTTTCCTAAAACATCACCAGCTTCTGTGATAATTTCTTGTAAATCTTCTGCAATACCATTCACAGATTGTTTAACAACATCAAAATCACCTTGATACTCTGTTGTAATTCTTGTATTGAGTTTTCCACTTTGAAGTGCATTAAGACCATAAACAGTATCTGCAAAAGCTTTATCGACTGTCTCTAAAGTATCATTTACAACATCTACAAGTTTGAGAAAACCACCAGAAAAACCATCAGTAGTAACTCTAACTTTCACATTTCCTTTTGTTATTTCAGTGTACCCTGCATTATAGTCTGCAAGAAGTTTAATAAGTGTATTACTAAGTATCTGTGCTGATTCTGAAATCTCTTTCAAATCACCTTTTACTTCAGGAATTTTTGTCTCAAAATCTCCATTTGCTAATCCTAAAAGAGCCTCTTTTAAAAGTGCTATTTCACTTCGTTGTTGTTCAAACTCTGCTTTGAGTTTTTTGTTCTCTTTTTTAAGTTTTTTACAATCTTTTTCTAAATTTTTTTCTGCCATTTTTTATCCTTTTATTATTTTTTTAGTTTATCTCTCTAATTTTATGTTCCATAAGCTTAGGTATATCAAATATAAGAGCTATCTCACCACTTCCAAGTATAGTACCACCACTTATGCCAGGGACATTGCTAAAGACTTCACCAAGTGGTTTAATGACTGTTTGAAACTCTCCAAAAAGCTCATCTACCATCATACCTATTTTGTAATCACCATAACGCACTACCACTACATTTTCTCTTTCACTCTGTGATTTTTCTTCATCAAAGTAAGTTCTTACATCAAGAAGAGGCAGCATAGAATCACGAAGATTTATAAACTCATTTCCATCCATCTCTTTTTTGTAATGAGCATCTAACTCTATACACTCTTGAATCATATCTAATGGTATAATGTACTTTGTATTTCCAGATTGCACTAAAAAACCATCAATTATAGCAAGAGTAAGAGGAAGCCGAATGGTAAACATACTCCCCTCTCCTGCTCTTGAATCTATCTCAACTGTTCCACGAAGTGATTCTATATTTCTCTTAACAACATCCATTCCAACACCACGCCCTGAAATGTCTGAAACTTCTTCAGCCGTAGAGAGTCCCGCTGCAAAAATAAGATTGAAAATCTCTTTATCACTAAGATTATTGTTTTCGCTTACAAGCCCATTTTCTATTGCTTTTTCTAAAATTTTATCTCGTGGAAGACCCCGACCATCATCACTAATCTCTATAACTATGGTACCAGCATCAGGATATGTCTTCAACTGCACATGCCCCTCTTTTGATTTTCCAAGTTTCAGTCTCTCAGCAGGACTTTCCACTCCATGGTCAATGGAATTTCTAAGCATATGCATAAGAGGATCAGAGATTTTTTCTACTACCATCTTGTCAAGTTCAGTTTCGCCACCTACTATTTCAAAATTAATCTCTTTATCTACTTTTTTTGCAACATCATGAACAATGCGTTTAAACTTGTTAAAGCTATCGCCAACTTGCACCATACGAATATTCATAACACCTGTTCGTATCTCTTCAAGCATATCAGTAAGTATAGTTGCTGATTCACTTAACTCATTGTCATCTAAAGTATCTGCTCTTTGTGATACTTTTGCATTGGCAATGACCATTTCAGAAATCTGATTTATAAGGGAGTCTATTTTTGCTGAATCAACACGCAAAGAGAAATTTTTATGACTCTCTTTTTTCTCTTTTTTAGGCAATTTTTCAGACTTCTGTTGTTTTTCTATTTTTGGTTCCTCTTTAACAGAAGAAGTTTTCAATTTTTTCACATCTTCAAAACCAGCAAGAGTTAATTTATCAAAAAGTCCCTCCTGAGCATCTACTACACTCTTTAATTTGTCTAAATCATCTGCTAAAAATATTTGTAGTTCAACATCTTCAAGAACAAACTCAAAAATCTCTTCAATATCTTCATAAGATGCATCTGTACTAAAAAGAATTTCATACCCTATATATGCTTCAGTTGGATTAATCTCTTCTAATTTTGGTACTTTTGTATCTATTAGAACTATATTTTTTACTTTACCCAGCATATCAAAAAAGCTCAGTATATTAATAATATCCATACCTGTTGCAAAAAAACCTGCTTTTAAACGCAGTGATATATGCCACAATTTTTCTTCTGTTGTTGTCTCTTCTTCTTTTATATCTACAGTTTTTTCTACATCTATATCTTCATTTTCAGATAACATTGATTTTAATATTTTTAAAAGTTCATCATTATTTGCTTGAGTAAATTCATCTAAAGATTCACCAGCTACAGCTAAATCAATAAGCTTTTGTGCATGATCTTTTACTTTTAAAAAAATATCTATCATCTCTTGAGTGAGTTTTACTTTCCCTTCTCTCACTTCACTAAGAAGATTTTCAGCAGTATGTGCAAAATGTACAACATCATCAAAACCAAACATACCAGCAGTACCTTTAATGGTATGCATAGCACGAAACAATGCACCTATACTCTCATCATCTACACCATCTTCTTGCATAGTAATAAGAGCATTTTCCATAAATGTTAGTTGCTCATCAACATCTTCACAAAAAAGTTCTAATTCTTCATTCATTTACAGCCTTTAGCAAGAAATCACAAGCACAATTATGTAAAACTTTTTCTACTTCTGCATTTACATTTAAAAGGTGAAACTCTTTAGATGCTTCTTTACAAGTTTTATAAAGTGAAACAAGTAATTGAATAGCACTCATATCTATTGTGGAAACACTCTGCATATCCATAGTTGTATCACTCTTTTTATAAGCTTCTAAAATTTCTTGATAAAAAGCTTCAACCACATAAATATTTAACTCTTCATGTATTATTTTCATCTCAGACCAACTAAGCCATAAGCTTTTTAACTGCCATAAAAAATTTCTTTTTATTAAAAGGCTTCAGCATCCAAGCTTTTACACCTAACGCCTGCCCTTTTGCTTTTAACTCTGGATTTGACTCTGTAGTAAGCATAATGATAGGTATATACTTATACTCTCCATTTTGTTTAATATGCTCAACCATTTCCAAACCACCCATTATAGGCATATTTACATCTGAAAATATAAGATCTATCTTATGCTCTGCAAGCATTTGCAAGCCCTCTTCACCATTTTCAGCCACAATCGGCTCATGACCAGCTTCAGTAGCAGCAGCAGATGCAACTGAACGAATAAGACTAGAATCATCAACTATTAGTATTTTTCCCATTAAGTCCTCCAAATTTTCTAAAAAGTAAACATAGTTTAATCATTTTTACTTAAATAGTAACTGAATATTTATTATTTAGAATAATGTAAGATAAATAAAAAATGCTACATAAGTTACACTTTGGAAACTAGCTTTATGTTACAATACTCCAAATTATTTTAAAGGAAAAACAATGTGGAAATATCCAGATGCTGAACATCTCTTTGAGAAGTTAAAGGATTAAAATGCAAGTATCACAACAAAAAAAAGCCTTTGGCTTATGGAGT
>JALSWC010000181.1 GCA_027060825.1 Sulfurimonas sp. | reverse complement strand
GGATATGCATGAAAGATTTTGTGAACTTTATGGAGAAAGAATTGATTATGATGCGTTCTTAAACTTCTTTTCAAAAGTGAATTTAAAAGAAAGTAACAGTAATTACAAGCAATTTTTTCTAAAACTTTACAAAGAATTATTTGCTAATATTAATGATATTTTGACTTATGCAAAGCGTGCTTTTGAAATTGAAAAATTTGAGCATGTATATATTGGTAGCCAAACACAAACTATAACTAAACTTCATGAAATACTTGAAGTTGAATTAAATATAGAATCAAGTGAATTTGATTTTGATTACGGATTCGAAACAAATGGAGAGTATGTAGATCAGTTGCATTTACTTATGCAACTCTATAGTAATTTACCTCAAGATGAAAAATATGATTGTAATTTCACTCCTTATAAGCGTCCTCCTAAATTTATTAAACGAGAAAGTGGAAAAATAATCATTTTAACTTTTGCTTCTTTTGCTCTAGCTTTTGCATATCCTATTACATATTGGGCACTTACCTATGCTCAAAATCTCCAAAGAGATATTTTACAGCAAAAATACCAAACAATTAATACTAAAAAAATAACTAGAAATACCACAATTAAAAATAGAAAAATAGAAAAAAGAAAAGTTGATACACTTTTAAAAATTGAAAAGAAAGAGTATATTGAAAAGAAAAATACATTATTAAAAATACATAAAGTAAAAGTAGATTATCCTATGAAAGCAAAACTTCTTGCAATGTTTGCAAAAGACTTAGATCGTTTTCAAGTAAATATTGACTCTATTAGCTATGCACAACCTAAAAATAAAGAAATATTTTCTTTACATCTTGTGGCAACGGAGGATAAAAAGATTACACAACTTGTTAAATATCTGACAAAAACTTATACAGGTAAATTTACCTTTAATCTTAAAGAGATTAAACTCGATGAAAAGACAAATAATTACTTTAGTGAATTAAAGGTGAGCATATTATGAAAATAAATTATGAAAATTACTTGCATAAGATAGACTCAGCTCTTGCAGGAAAAACTCAAAAAGATCTTTACATGACTTATTTTATGATTATAGCAGGTATATTTGCATTTTCATACTTACTTTTTTGGGATACTTCAGTTGAAAATTTCAAAACAACACACAGAGAGGTTGTTAATCTTCAAAATAATATTACCTCTGATAAGCGATTTTTACAAATGAATCCTATATCAAAAATTACAAAACTTGAAAAAGAAATTAACCATATTAACCAACAGATAGAAAATGTCAAAGATACGAATGCCTATATCAGAAGTAAAATAGAAACAATTTCTTCTCTCATTTATGATGAAAGGAGTTGGGGAAAATATCTTAACTCAATATCAACAAATGCACAAAAATACCATGTTAAATTATTGATGCTCACAAATGAATATGCAAAATCTGAAAGTGCATTTGGACATATTTTGAATATTTCAATAAAATTTACAGGAAATTTTCAAAATACATTAAAATTTATAAATTCATTAGAACAAAATGACTTAGTTGTAGATATTCACGACTTAACAATACAGGCGACTAACTCATTAGAATCTGATCTTAATATTTCAGTATGGGGGATCACATATTAATGAGAGCTTTATATATAACACTTATACTTATAGTATCGCAAACACTCTACGCTGATAATCAGTTAGCATGGGTGGATAAGCAAATCACAGCTATTAAACCACCTCGAGTAGGAATATCTAATAAAGAAATTTCTCAGATAAAAGATCCTTTTATCTATCTTGTTAAAAAAAAGAAAACTATTAAAAAAGTTTTCAAACATTCGCATTATATTAGAAGATACTACACAAGGAGATTCTACCTAGAAGCTATTTTAAATAAATCCGCAATGATTAATAGAAAATGGTATAAAAAGGGAGAATGGGTTCATGGTTATAAACTCATTAATGTCAATAAAACTTCTGTTATTTTACAAAGACGGAATAAGAAATTACTTCTCTCAACAGAGAGTAAAAATAAAAATTTAAAATTTAAAATTTCACAATAAACAGGAATATCAGATGAGATATATAAACAAATCAGTTTGTGCAACTGTACTAACGCTAATGTTATCGACAAATAGTTTTGCTGATTGTTCTTATGAACTTTTTAGTATCAGTTCAACGAAAAATACTAGGATTATTGATTTTATTAACCAACTTAGTGATGAGTGTGATTATAGTATTATTGTTACTGATCCAGAAGCAGAAAAACATCTACACAGGCATCTCAATAAAACTAATTTAAAAAATTTAACTATTAATGAAGTTTTGAATATTATATTAGGAGATAACAATCTTACTTATACACTAAAGAACAATCTCTTGAAAATTTCATATTTAACAACTAAAGTTTTTAACATTGATTATATCCTATCACAGCGTAAAAGCACAGGGAGTACAGATGTTACGCTAGCAGGTGGATCGTCAAGTGCTTCTAAAAGTGGTTCTTCTGGTAGCTCGGCAAGTGGCTCTACCGGAAATTCAGGTATAAAAATTGAAAGTACAGATGAAGTAAAATTCTGGTCACGGCTTGGTCAACAATTTCAAGAAGTACTAAATCAACCCGAAGATACTTATAAAGCACCAGCTCCTATAATAAATAAAAATGCAGGTCTTATTACCATAACTGCTACAAAAGAACAGTTAAATAGATTTGGTAAATATCTTAAAAGACTCCAGCATAAAGTCAACCTCCAAGTCTTGATAGATGTACAACTTTTGTCCGTTACAATGAGTAAAGGGAAAACAACTGGTATTGACTGGAACCAGCTTTATGCTTTACAACATATAAATTTGAGTATTAACCACTCAGCAACAAATAGTAGCACAACAAATTCCTTTCAAAATATTATTAGCATTCAAGCAGGTGGAAACCTCAATCAAGTTATTAAGTTCTTAAAAACACAAGGAAAGGTGAAATCAATTTCGAATCCTAAAGTTTTAACACTTAATAACCAACCAGCCCTTATCACAGCTGGAACAGAATATTTTTATAAAATACAATCTTCAACAAATCAACAAGGTTCAGGGGGAGGAGTAGCTGCAACAACGCAAAACAATAAGATTCAATCCGTTTTTGCTGGCGTTCTTTTAAGCATTACTCCAGAAATTTCAGATGACAACACTATTACATTGAAAATAAATCCATCTCTTTCTGAAACAACAACAGATATTTCACAAAAATCAAATACTGGTCGGACTATGCCACCAGATTTAAATCGTCGTCAGTTATCTTCAGTTGTAACAGTTAAAGATGGGAATAGAATTATACTTGGTGGTTTAATTACTACTAAAGATATTACAAAATCTAATAAAGTTCCACTTTTAGGAGATATACCAATTATCAGCCCCCTATTCAAATATGAAGAAAAGACGCAAGAGACACAGGAATTAGTTATTATTATAAAACCACATATTATTCATAAAGAGAATAATTCTATATCACTTTCTGAACTTGGTTATAAGGGTTTTGACAACACTATGATGACGAAAAAATCATCTTCTATAAATGCTAACAAAACTAAAAAACAATAGGATTATGTATTAATGAAGAGTATTTATTTAAATTCAAAAAATGTCTTTATTGATACTGTTAATTCTAAAGATTATATTCAGTTAGACAGGGTTTCAATTATTTATCAATCTCTTAAAAACTCTATTCAAAAACCATTAAAAATGATTTTACTCTATGGTAAACCCGGGACAGGAAAGAGTATGTTTTTAACAAAGCTCCATAATGACCTTTCCCCCTCTCAAAATATTTATCTTTATAAAACACCTATTCTTGATGAAAGTGAATTTTACAAGCTCTTAGCACAAGATATCTTTGAGACTAAATATAGTGGTGAACTTAACTTTACTCAATTCATAAAAATTGTTAATAGTAAAAAATTAGAATCTATACCTGTTGTTTTATTAGATGAAGCACAACTTTATTCTCAAGCCCTCATGGAGAAAATTCGTCTTTTATCTGATACTCGTACTATTAAATTTGTTATTACACTCCATAAAACACAAAAAGAAGATTTAATTGCAAAAGAGCATTTTAAAACGAGAATTTGGGAAACTATTGAACTGAAAAACTCTTCTAAAACTGAACTAAAAATTTATATACAAAAAAAACTGATGAAAGCAAATTGTTTTGATACAGCAAATATTTTCACAGAAAAAACAGTGCATAAAATTCATAAACTCACCAGAGGAAATTATAGAGATACAAATAAACTACTTTATACTCTTTTTGATTTATTTCTCTCTTATGAAGAGAGAAATAGATTTGATAAAATTCCTACTAATAAAATTCCAACTAAATATATTGAAATGGCTGCAATACAGACAGGATTAATTGATGCTTAACATACCAGATTTAGAAAAGCGTTGGCTCCACTATAAAATAAAATCTTTTCTTCCTTATATTATAACTTTAATATTTACATTTTTAATTATAACTATATATAGCTTTTTTGATACAAGTAATAGTAAAAAAATTATAAAAATCAAAGAGACTAAAAACACTCCTGCAGTTACAAAAGAAAAGAAAAAAATCATAATACAAAAATCACTTCAAAAAAAACCATTACAAAAAACTATAAATAGTAGTGAAAAACATACTCTTAAACTTTCACCATCTATGAGTTTTATTAAAACAATTCAAAGAGACAAAGCAATAGAAAAACGCCCTGTAAAATACAAAAAAACAAAATTAAAACCGATACAAAAAGTAGAAATAGAATTAAAACCTATTCATAAGAAGCAGGTTCCTACCATTACAATTATGAGACAAAATACATCTAAGGATATACAAAATATTCTTCATAGATTCAAAGAAGATAAAAACCCTGCATTAAGTCTCTTTCTAGCGAAAAACTATTATGAGCTTGGTGATTATAAGAAAGCTTCTAATTACGCACTTATTACAAACCAGTTGAATAAAAAAATTGAAGACAGTTGGCTTATATTTGCTAAATCATTGGTTAAAATGGGAAAAAAGGAGAAAGCAATTCAACTGTTACAAGAATATATTAGTAAATCACACTCTACAAACGCAGCTATTCTTTTAGATAATATTAAATCAGGAGAGTTTCAATGAAGTTTTTAATATTAGTATTTCTTATTGTTAATGTTCATGCTAATATAAAATATAAGATGTTTCGTCTTTATCAGAATAAAGAATATGCAAAAGCATGCACCATGGGTCATAATTATTTTAAACAATATAAAAAGGATGAAGCCTACTCTTCACTATACGCTTTTTCTTGTCTTAAATCAGACTATATAGATAGACTTGCAGAGCCTATAACAAGCTTGAAATTTTCAAAAGAAGCAAGAAGAAATGCAGCATATTTTGCAATAATTCTAATGCAAAAAAAACTTTTATACTATTCTCTTATAGACAACTATAAACTTACAAAATTCAAATTTCCAACAACAGACTATGTCCTTTCAAAGGTTTTTGATTTATACTCAAAATTGCCTTCACACAAACCTAAAAAATTCTATATTTTAAAAGATTCAAATGACCCAAAACTTATTTATAAACTCTATATTATAAAACAGCATAATGTTAATAAAATAGTTATTGAAGAGTATTATGATACAATTAAAATTAAACATCATATGTATTGGTAAGGAGTTATAGGTGGATAGAATAACAACTGATTTAATTAATAATGGCTCTATTATGAAAGGTCAAGTAGATAGACTTCTTGCCAAAGGTATCAGTGAAAACCTTATTTTACGCGATATTACTCTCTCTGGATTTATGACAATGGATAGACTTGTTCGCTTTATAGTCCAACAAGTAAGAGATGGCGTTTATAATCTTTCGATTATAGACAACTATGATTATATTCAAGAAAGAGTAGTTTTAGAAAAATTAGCACAAGAGCTTAACATTATGTTTGTTGATTTAGATTCTATAGATATGAACTATAATTTAACAAGCCTAGTACCTCTTGCACAACTACAAAAGCATAATACTATTCCAATCTCTCAAGATGATATGAGTATAACTGTTGCATTTAATGATCCCTTAAATATAGATGCCCAAGAAGCGGTACAAAGACTTTTTCCAAGAAAAATTCTTAAAATTGCTTTAGCAACAAAAAAACAAATTGAGATATATCTTTATAAAATAGAGCTAAAAGATAGTGTCAAAGGTTTAGTAGGAAAAATAAGAGATGAACTAAACTCTATCAGTTCCGTCGAAGAACAACAAGAGGCTTCTTCAATTCTCTTACTCATTGATGTTGTTTTAAAAACTTGTATTAATGGTAGGGCAAGTGATATACATATAGAGCCAACAGAAAAAAACTGTGTTGTTCGTGGACGAATTGATGGTAAACTCACAGAAATGTTCATTTTTGAAAAAGATATTTATCCCCCATTAGCTTCTCGTTTGAAACTTTTAGCAAATCTTGATATTGCTGAAAAACGAAAACCACAAGATGGGCGTTTTTCTACAGCAGTTGGTAATAGAGAGTTTGATTTTCGTATTTCTACTTTACCTATTCTCTACGGTGAATCAATCGTTATGCGTGTTCTAGATAAACAAAAAGCACTTGTAAGACTTGAAGATGCAGGAATGGATAGCGTGAGTTATCATAAACTACTCAAAGGTTTAGAATCTCCTTATGGTATTATACTTGTTACTGGGCCTACAGGTAGTGGTAAAACAACTACACTTTATGGCGCACTAAATGAACTAAGAAATATTGAAGATAAAGTTATTACGGTTGAAGACCCAGTTGAGTATAGAATGAATCTAATCCAACAAGTACAAGTGAATGCAAAAGTTGGACTTAGTTTTGCAGATGCACTGCGTTCAATTCTTCGTCAGGATCCAGATAAAATCATGATTGGTGAAATTCGTGACCAAGAGACTCTTGAAATTGCAATTAAAGCAGCACTTACTGGACATATGGTTATATCAACTTTACATACAAATGATTCTATAAGTGCTATTCCTCGTATGGCAGATATGGGAATTGAACATTATCTTATTAGTGGAGCATTAGTAGCCATTCAAGCACAAAGGCTTGTGCGAAAAATATGTGTGCATTGTAAAGTAGAAGATGAACTCTCTTCTTCTGTTCTTGAAGAGATACAAGATGCAGTGCCAGAAGGTACCGTTTTTTACAAAGGAAAAGGGTGTAAAGAGTGTGGAGGTAGTGGATATATGGGAAGAGAGATGATTTGTGAAGTATTAAATGTTTCCCAAGAACTCTCTTCTCTTATTGCAAAAGGTGCAGGAAAAGAAGAGATTCTAACTCAAGCGAAAAAAGAGGGATTTATTCCAATTTATCATAATGGCTTACAAAAGGCTATTGATGGTATAACAAGCATTGAAGAAGTTTTAAAGGTAGCAAAAGGATGAAGTACTTTATCGCAACCATCTTAACTAAAGGGAAAAAAGAAGAATTTGGTTTCTATGCAGAAAATAGACAAGAAGCGAATAAATTTGCAAAACTAAAATATACTGGTATCATTATTAAGGTTATTCAAGGAGAAGAACCTTTAGAAGTACGACTCCAAAGATTTAAAACAAATCTTCTTGCAAATATTAAAAAGAAAAAGATTAAACCTGATTCTCTTATTGCTTCCATTCGCCAACTTGCAGTTATGACAAATGCAGGTATTCCTATTAATGACTCTTTATATGAAATTGCTACTGCAACAGAAGATGAAGCACTCAAAGTAGTTTTTTCAAAACTTTCAGAAGATATAAATGCAGGTCGTTCACTCTCTGCAACTATGGAAAATTTTCGATTTGAACTAGGGAATCTTACAATTGCTCTAGTAGAACTCGGTGAAAAAACTGGTAATCTTGACGAAGCACTCTACTCTCTTGCCAATATGCTTGAAGAGATTCGTGCCAATGTCATTAAATTTAAAAAAGCTATGGCATATCCAAGAAATGTTATGATTGCTATGGCTGTAGCATTTACAATTCTTATCTCTTATGTTGTACCACAATTTAAATCAATCTTTGAATCGTTGCATGCAGCGTTACCACTCCCAACAATAATACTTCTAAAACTAGAATATATTTTTAATAATTTTGGACCTTATGTTTTAGCTGGAATTTTTCTATTTTATGTTACTTTTAAATATGCTATAAATAATAATGAAGAGATACGCTATAAGTGGCATCAGTTTCTACTTAAAATCTACCTTATTAAAAATGTTATAAAGTTCTCAACGCTAAGTAGATTTACTCTTGTCTTTTCAGAACTTATCCGTGCAGGTATTCCTATTGCTGAAGCACTTGACACTTCAATAGGAATGATAGATAATTTACCATTAAAAAAGAAATTACTCTCTGTGAGATTTACAGTTGAAAAAGGGGGAGCTTTAAATAAAGGGCTTGAAGAGACAGAACTTTTTGAAAATATGATTATTCAAATGGTCCGTGCAGGCGAAGATAGTGGTACACTAGATGTTATGATTAATAAAGTAGCCGAATACTATAAAATGCGATTTGATGCTATAATTGATGGACTTAGTGAAGCTGTTGAGCCTATTATGCTTCTTATTATTTCAGCTATGGTTCTTCTTCTTGCACTTGGTATTTTCTTACCTATGTGGGATATGGGAAATGCAGTTCATGGAAGACAGACATAAGGAGTTCCAAAAAAACTTTTCAATATCCTTTTGAAAAGTTTTTTTAGCGTAAAATACTTTACGCTAAATTTGTATATACTTTTTGTACATCCTCATCATCTTCTAATCTCTCTAAAATTTTATCTACATCAGCATGTTCTTCTTCAGAAATTTCTATTGGAGTATTTGCTATTCGCTCTAATGTCGCTTTAGTAATCTCTATGCCCATATTTTCAAGTGCTTCGTGCATTGTTCCAAAACTTATATAATCAGCAGTTACAAGAACAACGCCCTCTTCTGCCTCTATCTCCTCAAGCCCAGCATCAATTAACTCAAGCTCAAGCTCTTCTAAGTCCATATCATCTTTTTGTGCAAACTCAAAAAGAGCCTTACGAGAGAACATAAACTCTAAAGAACCATTTGTAAGCATCTCTCCACCATTTTTATTGAGTGTACTTTTAACATTTGCAACAGTTCTTGTGTTGTTATCTGTAGCACACTCTATAAATAAAAGAACACCATGAGGAGCTTTTCCTTCAAAATTCACCTCTTTTACATCCGATAAATCTTTTGCAGTAGCTCGTTTAATGGCTGCTTCAATATTATCTTTAGGCATATTTTCAGCTTTTGCATTTAAAATAGCAGTTCGAAGCTTCGCATTCATATCAGGGTCCGTTCCACCCTCTTTTGCTGCCATAGTAATTACCTTACCAAGTTTTGGAAACAACTTTGACATTGCCCCCCATCTTTTTAATTTTGAAGCTTTTCTGTATTCAAACGCTCTACCCATAAAAATATTCCTTCTGTTTTAATTAAAATTTATTTATGTAATTATACCATTTAGATGTATAATATCACATAAGAAAGTTCAATGAAACTTAAATTTAGAATTACACAAGGCAATTATATTATGGATTTACAAACTTTAGCACTTCATGCAGGATATAAAAAAGACTCTCAAGGCACTATGGCTGTGCCAATTTATCAAACAACAGCGTACGAATTTCGTGATATGGAACATGCAGCAGACCTTTTTGCACTCAAAGAGCTTGGTAACATCTACACAAGACTCAATAACCCAACAACAGATATTTTTGAAAAAAGATTTACCACACTTGAGGGAGGAGAAGCAGCCCTTGCTACTGCTAGTGGTATGAGTGCCATATTTTTTGCAATAGTAAATGCAGCAGAAGCAGGAGACAATATTATTTGTGCGCAACAACTTTATGGTGGAAGTCTTACACTTAGTGGACATACACTCAAGCGTTTTGGTATAGAGGCAAGATTTTTTAATGTACATAATCCAAAAGAGATTGAAAATTTAGTAGATGAAAAGACAAAAGCGATATTTTTTGAGTCTTTAACAAATCCAAGTATTGATGTTGCAGATATTGAGGCAATTACAAAAATAGCAAACAAGCATAATATATTGACAATAGTTGACAATACCGTAGCCACTCCTATTTTATGCCGTCCATTTGAATTTAGAGCAGATATTACAGTGCATAGTGCTAGTAAATACACCACAGGTCAAGGTTTGGCCATTGGTGGCATCATAGTAGAGAGAAAAAATCTTATAGAAAAACTAAAAGGAAATCCTCGCTATGACCACTTCAACACACCAGATGCTTCCTACCATGGACTTGTTTACACAGATACTGGGCTACCTCCTTTTACTCTAAGAGGACGGCTCTCTCTGCTTCGAGATTTAGGAGCAGTAGTTTCCCCTTTTAACTCTTGGCTCTTTATTCAAGGGATGGAAACACTTTCGCTTAGAATGAAAGAACACTCAAAAAATGCACTTATGCTTGCAGAGTTTTTAGAGTCCCATCCAAAAGTAAAAAAGGTAAACTACCCAGGACTAAAAAGTAATAAAAATTTTAAAAATGCACAAAAATATTTTACAGATGATTTATGTAGTGGACTTCTTAGTTTTGAAGTAAAAAATCTTGAAGAAGCACAAAAAATTGTAAACGCAACAAAACTCTACTCTTTAGTAGTAAACATTGGAGATTCTAAGTCTATCATTACCCACCCTGCTTCTACAACACACCAACAACTCTCTCATGAAGAGCTAGTTGCATGTGGCGTTCCTGAAGGACTTATTCGTATTTCTTGTGGTTTAGAGAGTGCAAAAGATTTAATCGAAGATTTAAAACAAGCACTTGAAGCCTAATACAAGAGATTTTTGCTAAAATGTCATTATTAATTTTTGGAGTCCTGTACACTTGTCTTTAAATCTACAAACATACACAGAACATTTTACAAACCCTCTCTACTTAGAGAGTGGTCGTATTTTGGAGCCTTACGATATAACCTATGAAACCTATGGCACACTCAATGATGACAAAAGTAATGTCGTTGTAGTTTGTCATGCACTTACAGGTTCTCATCATGCTGCAGGAGTTTATGAAAATGAGACAAAAGCTGGTTGGTGGGATGGACTTATAGGCTCTAAAAAAGCCATAGACACAGATAAGTACTTTGTCATCTGCTCAAATGTCATAGGCAGTTGTTTTGGTTCAACTGGTCCTATGAGTATGCAACATCCACATCTTGAACCCTACCGCTATAAATTTCCTGTTGTAACTGTCAAAGATATGGTAAAAGCACAACGGATTCTTTTTGATAGGCTTGATATTCACCGTGTTCATGCTATTGTAGGTGGCTCCATGGGTGGGATGCAAGCACTCCAATTTGCAGTACATTATCCAAATTTTGCAAATAAAATCATAGCCCTAGCAACAACATATGCCACACAGCCATGGGCTATTGCGTTTAACAAAGTTGCTCAAGAGTCCATTCTCAATGACCCCGATTTTAAGCAGGGATACTATGATCCAGATATTTTAAAAGAGCAAGGTCTCTCAGGTATGGCAGTTGGTCGAATGGCAGGGCACATTAGCTTTTTATCACATGAATCTATGCGTACAAAATTTGGTCGAGACTATAAACTCACAGATGGATTGTATGAACTTTTTGGAAAATTTCAAGTCGAATCATACCTTGAATATAATGGTTATAATTTTACAAAATGGTTTGACCCATTAGCCTACTTGTACATTACAAAAGCCATCAATATTTATGACCTTGCACGAGGATTTGACTCACTAGCAGAGTCTCTTAAACGCATCAATGCTGATTTACATCTTATTAGCTTTAAAAATGATCTTTTGTTTAAAAATTTTGAGATGCAAGAGATAGCAGATGAGCTGAAAAAGAATGGAAATAAAAACTATAGCTATATAGATATAGATAGTGACTATGGGCATGATGCCTTTCTTGTAGAACTAGAAAAATTTGACAACTATGTAAAGGATGCACTCAATGGCTAAAGAAAAGTTTGAAACGAAATTGCAAAATGCAAAAACAATTTTAGAGACACTAATGGACCCAGAAATTACACTTGAAAATAGTGTAAAAGCATATGAAAAAGGGATGAGTGAATTAACGCAGGCACAAAAAATTCTTGAAGATGCACAAATTAAAATTCAAAAGATAAAAACAGGACAATGATAGCAGCCGTACTCCAGCTCAATTCACAAGGAATGAGCTCTACTAAACTCTATAACTATATTAGAGTTGCCCACAAAAAAAATGTCAAGCTTATTTTACTTGGTGAATATGTACTTAACCCATTTTTTAAAGAGCTAGAAAATATGTCACTTGCTATGATAAAAGAGCAGGCACTCCACCAAATAAAAATCTTAAAAGAACTTGCATCAACATACAAGCTTACAATTGTTGCTCCCCTTATCATAGTAAAAAAAGGAGATATTTATAAGACAGTTGCAAAATTTGCACCAGCATCTACCTCCTATTATCAACAACAGATACTTATAAACTATGCCCATTGGAATGAAGAAAAATTCTTCTCAAATACAGTAAAAAAATTAGAATCTCCTCTTATTTTTAAAATTGATGGATTTAAATTTGCAATTTTAAGTGGGTTTGAACTCCACTTTGATGATTTTTTTGCTAAACTTAATGAGAAAAATATTGATGCTATTCTCGTTCCAAGTGTTTCTACTTTTGATTCTTATGAGAGATGGAAAGCACTTGCACTTACTAGAGCCTTTACGCATAGTTGTTACCTACTACGAGCAAATAGAATTGGGGAGTACCAAGATAAAGAAGTTACTTGGAAATTTTATGGTGACTCTTTTTTAGTATCTCCAAACGCAGAGATACTCAACCATTTAGGAAACCAAGAAGAGTTGATGATAGTTGAAATGAGTCATACAGAAGTAATTCAAGCAAGGCGTTCTTGGGGTTTTAAAGAGGCAATTAACAAACGAGAGGATAAATAATGGTAAATTATTTTAACAGACAAATTCAATTATGGGGAGAAGAGACACAGCAGAGTCTTCAAGGTAAAACGATTGCCATTGTTGGAGCTGGGGGGCTTGGTTCATCTCTGGCTTATGCTCTAGGTGCAGTTGGTATCGGTGAAATTCACATGATAGACTTTGATGAAGTCAGCTTGCACAATATTCATAGACAAATTGCATTTAAACTAGGTGATGAGGGGAAAAATAAAGCAGAAATAAATGCACAAATAATTTCTAATCGTTCCACTTTTACAAATGCAGTAGCACACAATTGTGATTTTAAATCATGGAGTGAAAAAGAGATAACAGTTGACCTTATAATAGACGCTACAGATAATCTTCCTACACGAGGAGATATAAACAGCTATGCAACAAAGGTTAAAATTCCTTGGGTCTATGGAAGCGTAGAAGCTTTTCACGGACAAGTATGTTTTATAGATGAATCTTCCTTTAATGATGCTTTTAAAATTGTACAAAAAACACCTGCTGGCATTGCAGCACCAATGGTTATGCACATTGCCTCACTACAAGCAAATTTAGCACTAAGATATTTAGCAGGATTAAGTGTCAAAAAAGATTATCTTTATTATCTCTTTTTTAATGAAGAGGGAGAGTTGATAACCCAAAAATTTGGACTTCCAAAATAGGGTTATCAATAAATAGAATAGAAAAGTTTTATTTTTTCTTTTGCATATTATTATAAAAATAGTTTGTAGCTTCTACAAATCCATCTAACGAACCACAATCAAATCGTTTTCCTTTAAATTTATATCCAAGAACCATACCTTTTTTAGCTTGAGTCATAAGAGCATCAGTAATCTGAATTTCTCCACCTTTACCAGGTTTTGTATTTTTAATCATTTCAAAAATATCAGGAGTAAGAATATAACGCCCAATAATAGCAAGGTTTGATGGTGCTTTATCAGCATCTGGTTTTTCAACCATATTGTCAATCATGAAAATACCATCTTCTATCTCTTTTCCAGAGATAACACCATAGCTACTTACCTGCTCTTTTGGTACTTCCATAATAGCAACAATAGAACATTTGTATTTTTCATACAATTTTACCATCTGCTTTAAAACACCATCTCCATCAGGATTGACACATAAATCATCTGCAAGAATTACAGCAAAAGGAGCACTCTCACCAACTAACACTTTTCCCTTATAAATAGCATCTCCAAGACCTTTCATCTCATTTTGGCGTGTATATGTAAAAGTACATGTACTAATTAAAGAGCGTATTTCTGTTAAAAGATTCTCTTTTGAACTCCCTTGTATTTGGTGTTCAAGTTCATAACTTACATCAAAATGATCTGTAATAGCGCGCTTTCCTCGACCTGTAATAGTTGCCATAATATCACATCCAGCTTCATGGGCTTCTTCTACACCATACTGTATAAGTGGTTTTGTTAAAATTGGTAGCATCTCTTTTGGCATCGCTTTTGTAGCTGGTAAAAATCTCGTACCATATCCAGCAGCTGGGAATAAACATCTTTTTATCATTCTTTGTATCCTTTGTATTTAAAACCAATAATAGCATTTATAAAGTTATGAATAGATAAAATCATCCCATAATATTTAAAGAGAGAAATACACTATCTCATATCTTTTGGCATACTAAAATTGTAGGTAATTATTTGAGGAATTTTAATAGATTTATATAGTTATAGAATTTATTTTATGAAAAATAGAGAGTGGCGCGGTGGATGGGGCTCGAACCCACGACCCCCTGCGTGACAGGCAGGTATTCTAACCAACTGAACTACCACCGCAAATTTGTTCCTTACTCTGCGTCAAAAAAATGTTCACATACTATAAGTATGCTTCACAATTTTTTTCCTTGATTAAGAAAAAATTGAATATAAAATTGTCACTTGTTTTTTGATTTAGTTGTGCTAAAATTTTTAACGAAGCATACTCAAAGTATGTGAGTTGTAAATTTAAGTGTAAATAAACAAAAAATGGTGGGCACTACTGGACTCGAACCAGTGACATCTACCTTGTAAGGGTAGCGCTCTACCAACTGAGCTAAGCGCCCTAAAATTAATTTTTCCTAAATTAAAAGAAAAATCATAAATTTAGATTTCAAAATCTAAAACACCAAAATAATGGCGACCCCTAAAGGATTTGAACCTCTGTTACTACCATGAAGTGATAGTGTCCTTGGCCACTAGACGAAAGGGTCATTATCTTTCATAAAAACAAAAGGTTGTTAACAAAATATTTTAATTTTCAA
>JALSWC010000180.1 GCA_027060825.1 Sulfurimonas sp. | reverse complement strand
TTTTAGAGGAAAAACCTCTAAAGCTCAAGGAAATGAAATGGCGTTAAATGTTTATTATGATAAAGATACAAGTTTAGACCTAATTAGAAGCAAGAAAGTTGCAATGATTGGATTTGGTTCTCAAGGACACGCACACGCAGAAAACTTAAGAGATAGTGGTGTTGAAGTTGTTGTTGGTCTTCGTAAAGGTGGTTCATCTTGGGCGAAAGCAGAAGCAAAAGGCTTTGAAGTTCTTACAGTTGCAGAAGCTACAAAAAAATCAGATTTAGTTATGATTCTTCTTCCTGATGAAAATCAAGCAGAAATCTATAAAAATGAAATCGAGCCAAACTTAAATGCTGGTGACACTATTGCATTTGGTCATGGTTTTAACATTCATTATAGTAGTATTATTCCAGCTGCAGACATCAATGTTACTATGATTGCTCCAAAAGCTCCTGGACATACTGTTCGTTCTGAATTTGTTCGTGGTGGTGGTATTCCTGACCTTATAGCTGTTGGAAACAATCCTGCTGGAAATACAAAAGAGTTAGCTCTCTCTTATGCTTCTGCTATTGGTGGTGGTCGTACTGCTATTATTGAGACAACTTTCAAAGATGAGACTGAAACTGACCTTTTTGGTGAGCAAGCTGTTCTTTGTGGTGGTGTATCTTCTTTAGTTCAAGCTGGTTTTGAAACATTAACTGAAGCTGGTTATGCTCCTGAAATGGCATACTTTGAGTGTCTTCATGAACTTAAACTTATTGTTGATTTAATGTTTGAGGGTGGAATTGCCGATATGAGATACTCTATTTCAAATACTGCTGAGTATGGTGACTATGTTTCTGGTAAACGAGTTATTAATGCTGAAAGTAAAGCTGCAATGAAAGAGATTTTAAAAGAGATTCAAGATGGTAGATTTGCAAAAGATTTTATCTTAGAAGGTCAAGCTGGTTACCCTCGTATGAATGCAGAGCGTACAAATGCTCGTGCTTCACTTATTGAACAAACTGGTGTAAAACTTCGTGATATGATGCCATGGATTTCTGCAAACAAAATTGTTAACCAAGATAAAAACTAATATCTTTTTACTTTCTGCACTTCATCTTCGGATGATTTGTGCAGTCAGCTACTGAATGTAGCCTCCTTTACAAAAACATCCAAATCTAAAGCACATAAAATAAAAATCTAATAGTTTTTTAATACTATATGATTACAATTCATTAAAAAAAGAAAAATATGGCAAAACGAATATTTATAACTGCTACAAATACCGATATAGGTAAAACATATACGACACTTAAAATGTTACGCGAGTATGCATCGAGGGGCTTGCGTGTTGGGGCTATTAAACTTGTAGAGACGGGTGTCGTAAATGGCATTTATCCTGATGGTGATTTACTTTTATCTACTTTAAAAGAGTTAAACGAAGAGTGCTTAGATTTAGAGATTACAGATATTGTGCCTCTCTCTTATGAACTCCCTGCTGCACCTTACATCGCTTCTGGTGGTGCCATGCTTGATTTTGACAGACTTACCTCTGCCATAGAGAAGATGGAAGAGCGTTGCGATATTTTACTTATTGAAGGGGCAGGGGGCTTGTTGGTTCCTGTGGATTATAGCTTTATGATGATAGACCTTATCGGCTTTTTTCATGCTTCTGCCCTTCTTGTGACGCATTGCTCTCTTGGTTGCATCAACGATACACTTTTAAGTTTACAAGCACTTGAGCAAAAAAATATAAATAGCGTTCTTGCATTTAACTGCCGTAAGAGTGATGAAAATTTTGCAACAGTGAGTGAGCCTTATTTTATAAAAAAACAACAAGAAGTTCTAAAAGTAGAGAATGACATTGACACAATTTGTGATGTCTTGTATAATCTCTAAAATATTTGATAGGAACTTAATATGCAACATTTAATCCGTACAGATGACTTTAGTGTAGAAGAGATAGAGGCAATTTTAGCTGATGCAAAACGATTTAGTGATGGGCATTTTGAGAGAATTTTGCAAGATAAAATTATTATTACACTCTTTTTTGAAAACTCCACGCGTACAAAAAGCTCTTTTGAGATAGCAGCGAAACGACTTGGTGCAGAGATTGTCCATCTTGATGTGGCAAAGAGTTCAACAAAAAAAGGGGAAACACTTGTAGATACTGCGATGAATCTTGATGCTATGGGTCCTCATGCTATTATTGTGCGTCATCAAAACGCAGGTGTTCCTAAAATCCTCTCAAAACATACAAAAGCGAGTATTGTAAACGCAGGAGATGGTGCGCATGCCCATCCTTCTCAAGCTCTTCTTGACCTTTATACGCTTAAAGAACATTTTACAGATGTAAGGGGTAAAAAGATTGCTATTGTGGGTGATATAAAAAATTCCCGTGTGGCAAACTCCAATATTGAACTCTTAACTCGTTTTGGAATGGAGGTTATACTTGTAGCTCCACCTCATTTCTTGCCAAAAACTTCACTGCGTTTTACGCATTACATTGAAGATATTATTGATGAAGTAGATGCTATTATGAGCCTACGAACACAAACAGAGAGACACTCTTCTCAAAGTTATGCCTCTTTGAAAGATTATGCAAGTGATTTTTGTATTACCGAAGAGTTAGTGGGTGATAGAGACATTATACTTCTACACCCTGGACCAGTGCATAGAAATATAGACATCTCAGATGCTATGCTTGAAGATAAACGATGCAAAGTTTTAGAACAAGTGACAAATGGCGTTAATATTCGTATGGCTATTCTCAAAAAGCTTATAGCTTAAAAGAGTCAAATGAATTTTGAACGGATTAACTCTTTAGCATCAAAAAGAGAGCCTTTTTTATTTATTAGTGATTTTGAAGCGAAAAATATTGAAGTTATTCTTCTTAATGAGTTAGAGAGTGAAGATATAGAGTTTACGATTGATGCAAGTTATATTGCTTCTGAACATCCTCATCGACTGCGTTTTAGCGATATAGATTTTAGAGAGTACAAAAAGAAATTTGAGTATGTTGTTGAAAAAATAAAAGCAGGTGAGACTTACCTTCTAAATCTCACCCAAGAGACACCACTTGAGAAAATCCTCTCTTTAAAAAAGATGTACACACTTGCAAATGCACACTATAAATTACGATACAGAGATGAATTTATCTGCTTTTCTCCTGAAACATTTATTCAAATTCAAGATGATACAATTGCAACTTTTCCTATGAAAGGGACTATTGATGCTTCTATCAAAAATGCAAAAGAGAAGATTTTAGCAGATGAAAAAGAGATGGCAGAGCATGTTATGATAGTGGATTTGTTACGCAATGACCTCTCCATAGTTGCAAAAGAGGTAAAAGTTGAAAAATTTCGCTATATTACAGAGATAGATGCAGGCGAAAAAAAATTACTACAAGTAAGCTCTAAAATAAGTGCGAAACTACCAGAAAATTGGTATGAAAACTTGGGTGATATTTTGAAATCTCTACTTCCTGCTGGAAGTATTAGTGGAACACCAAAACAAAGTACAGTTAAAATTATTAAAGATATTGAAGGGTATGAAAGAAAATTTTTTAGTGGTGTTTTTGGTGTTTATGATGGAAAATCTTTTGATAGTGGCGTGATGATACGCTTTATAGAGAAGAGAGAAGAGAAGTTTTTTTATAAAAGTGGTGGTGGTATAACACTTGATAGTAGCGTAGAATCAGAGTATCAAGAGATGCTAGATAAAATATATTTGCCATAACTATTATTTTTGAGTTATAATACTAGAAATTAAGGACGATGAATGTATATAGAAAATTTAAAATTTTCACTTTGGGCAGATTTTATTGAAAGAGATTATCTTGAGAATGAATTTAAAGAGTTAATAGAGAAAAAAATTGTAAATGGGGCTACTTCAAATCCAGCAATATTTAAAAATGCCATTTTAAGTTCACCTGCATATAAACAACAGTTGTCTTCTTTAGACACAACGCTATCTGCAAAAGAAAAATATGAAGCAGTTGCTATATTTGATATTCAAAAAGCAGCTGATGTACTTGAACCTTTATATAGAAAAGGGGATGATGGATATGTGAGTATTGAAGTGGATCCTTTTCTTTGTGATGATGCTGTAGCCACAGTAGAAGAGGGGACTCGTCTTTTTAAAGCAATCGATAGAAAAAATGTGATGATAAAAGTGCCTGCTACAGATGCTGGTTATATTGCCATGGAAGAGTTAATTGCTCTAGGCATACCTGTAAACGCAACACTTATTTTTAAAAAGGAGCAGGCTCTTAATTGTGCTGCTTCGTTTACAAGAGGAATAGAAAAAGCTGGTAAAAGTGTAGATAGTGTTATAAGTATTTTTGTAAGTAGAATTGACCGTGCTATTGATGCAATATTAGAAGAAAAAG
>JALSWC010000179.1 GCA_027060825.1 Sulfurimonas sp. | reverse complement strand
GAGACGAAGTCGAGTCAGATAATTCAACATTCAAAATTCATCATTCAAAATTATATAAAAACCACAGTTTTTATAAGATAGACCTAGCCGACAACGATGCTATGGACAAACTCTTCAAAACAGAAAAGTTCGATGCCGTGATGAACCTCGCAGCTCAAGCAGGTGTTCGCTATTCACTAGAAAATCCTCATGCATACATACAAAGTAATGTAGTAGGCTTTCTAAACATACTAGAGGGTTGTCGTAACCATGGTGTCAAAAACCTAGCCTATGCTTCAAGCTCTTCAGTCTATGGACTCAATGAGTCACAACCTTTTAAAACAACAGATAAAACAGAACATCAAGTAAGCCTCTATGCAGCGACTAAAAAGTCAAACGAAATGATGGCACACACTTATGCACACCTTTATGGCATCCAAACAACAGGACTAAGATTTTTTACTGTGTATGGACCATGGGGAAGACCAGATATGGCACCGATGCTCTTTACAGATGCTATACTAAATGACAGAGCTATAAAAGTGTTTAACAATGGTGAGATGAGTAGGGACTTTACTTACATAGATGATATAGTAGATGGTGTTATAAAAGTAATAGATAACCCAGCAACACCAAATGAAAAGTGGGATGCAAAAAAACCAGAGATTTCAAGCTCTTCTTCACCATATAAGTTATATAATATCGGAAATAATGCACCACTTCCTCTTATGTCGTTCATAGAGACCATAGAAAATGCACTAGGTAAAAAAGCAGAGAAGAACTTTATGCCTATGCAAGATGGGGATGTGGTGAGTACTTATGCTGATGTAAGTGGGTTGATAGATGACTTTGGGTATAAGCCTGATACTGACTTGGTAGATGGGATTGGTGAGTTTGTGAAGTGGTATAGAGAATTTTATGGAGATGAAATTGAAAAATAAAATAACAAAATGTTTATTCCCAGCAGCAGGATATGGAACAAGATTTCTTCCTGTAACTAAGGCTATTCCTAAAGAGATGCTACCAGTTCTTACAAAACCATTACTTCAGTATGGTGTAGAAGAAGCTATAAAAGCAGGTTGTGGAACAATGGCTATTGTTACAGGTCGAGGTAAACGAGCTATAGAAGACCATTTTGATAGATCGTATGAACTTGAAAATCAAATAGATGGTACATCTAAAGAAATACTGATGCAGGGTATAAGAGATATTGTTGCAAATTACACTTTTTCATACACAAGACAAGTGGAGATGAAAGGTTTAGGTCATGCTATATTAACAGGTCAAATACTCATAGGAGATGAACCTTTTGCTGTAATACTTGCAGATGATTTGTGTGATAATGTACATAATGATACAGTACTTACTCAAATGACTAAACTTTATGAGAAGTATCCTGACAAATGTATAGTAGCCATAGAAGAGATACCAGAAGAAGATACAAACAAGTATGGAGTAATAGCAGGTACTTTGTTAGAAGAGAATCTTTATAGTGTAACAAATATGCTAGAAAAACCAGAACCACAAGATGCACCTAGTAACCTAGCTATCATAGGTAGATACATCTTAACACCAGAGATATTTGATGTCATAAAAGATACAAAACCTGGTAAAGGTGGAGAGATACAAATAACAGATGCACTTTTAACACTTGCCAAACAAGGAAAAGTTTTAGCATATAAATTTGATGGTGTTAGATTTGATTGTGGTTCAATAGATGGTTTTGTCAAGGCTACTAATTATTTTTATGAGAAAGTAAGTAATGAATAAAGATAAAATGTTAAAAACAATTCAAGATGAATTTGAATCACATCAACAAACCATTCAAAAAGTATCTGAAACTATGTCAAAT
Organism: Sulfurimonas sp.; assembly: GCA_027060825.1. GTDB lineage: Bacteria > Campylobacterota > Campylobacteria > Campylobacterales > Sulfurimonadaceae > Sulfurimonas. Next base: position 2,531 of record JALSWC010000179.1, on the reverse strand, counting down.
GATTTGGAAATAGCTTCAAAATTAGTAGTAGAAACACTAAAATCAGGAAATAAAATTTTATTATTTGGTAATGGTGGAAGTGCAGCTGATGCACAGCATATAGCTGCTGAACTTACGGGAAGATATAAAACTGAGAGAAGAGGATTGGCTGGGATTGCACTAACTACAGATACATCTGCTTTAACTGCTATAGGAAATGATTATGGTTATGATAGAATTTTTGATAGACAAGTAGAAGCATTAGCTAACAAAGGTGATTTACTATTAGGAATTTCAACAAGTGGAAATTCTCAAAATGTAATAAATGCTTTAAAATTAGGGCAAGAGTTAGGTTGTAAAACTATAGGTTTTAGCGGTCGCAATGGTGGGAAAATGAATGAGGTGTGTGATATAAACTTAATAGTTCCATCAGATAATACTCCAAGAATACAAGAGATGCATATACTTTTTGGGCATACTATTTGTCAAATAATAGATGAGAGTTTTAAATGAAATTTTTTTTAACTCTCACTAGAACTCTTTTTAATAGAATAATAGACCTATTTTATTATGCACTAGGATATAAAAAAGTAAATAATTTTGACAAGATAAATAGTATTCTATTTTTTAAAGTAGGGTCAATGGGTGATAACATTATCACACTTCCAATTATAGCTTCTATAAAAGATATGTACCCTAATATAGAGATAACATATTTAACTACTAGTGGAAAAAGTCCAGTATCTATGGAAAATTTAATAGATAAATCGTATATCAAAGAGTTTATAAACTATACTGATAAAAACAAGAAAGAGTTATTGCATAGTTTAAAAGATAAACAATATGATTTAATTATTGATCTGACACAACCATCTAGTTTGATACGAACAATAAGAAATATGATAATTTTTAGGTATTTAGGGATAAATAAAGGTATAGGATGGAACATATCAGAATTATCATTTTTTAGAAAATATCAAGATAATTATAATATGGTTGGCTCTGAATTAGAAAAATACTTAACACTAATTGGTAAGTATAATGTAATACCTAAGAAAAAATTTATTTTAGGTATTACAGATAATGAAGAATTGAAAATAGATAATCTATTAGAACAATATGATTTACAAGATAAAAGGATGATTGCTTTTGTTTTAGGTTCTAAAAGAACTACAAATAGATGGCCTATAGAATATTTTGATGAAGTGATAAAATTTGTAATAAACCAGACTGATTATACACCTATAATAATTGGAGGGGAGGAAGATAATATTTTAGTAGATAAATTAAATCAAAATTTATTAAGTTTTTGTGGTAAACTCACTCCTCTTGAAAGTGCTGAACTTTTCAAAAGATGTAAACTTACTATATCCAATGATACTGGTCCAATGCATCTATCATATGCTGTGGAAACAGAGGTAATAAGTATATTTAGTGCAAGAGATTTTAGAAATAAATGGTATCCACCAGAGGACTTAGGAATGGTTTTAAGAGATGATAATATAAAATGTAGGTTATGTTATACTGAAGAATGTACACATATATCTTGCTTAAACAATATTACCCCTAGTATGGTAATTAATAAAATAAAAGAGTTTTAATGAAAATATTATTTAGCTATTTATTAGTACGAGGTAGTACAAGCTATGAGCTATATACTGCATTATCTGAGAATATTAATGTTGAGCCAAAGTATCTTTTTAATGATGAGAATATTCAAGAAGGTGTATTTCAAAATAATGGAAATAATATTTTCATAAGAATAATGGATAAATTGAAATTACCATTGGATTGTCACGATATTAATAAAAAACTCTTATCTTATAATTACTCTGGTATAGATATTTTATTTACTATTAAAGGTAATACAATTAAGCCTGCAACTCTTAAATATATTAAAAATAAGTATCCTCATATCAAGATAATATCTTGGTCACAAGATGATATGTATGCTTGGCATAATAGAAGTGTTTATTATACATTGGGATTAAAATATTATGATTTAATCATAACACAAAAATCTTATAATGTAGAAGAATTAAAAAAACTAGGTGCTAAAAATATACTGTTCCAAAATAAAGCTTATTCAAATGATATTCATAAAATATACAAGTGCAATAATAAGTCAAAAGTAAATGTATTATTTATAGGTTATTTTGAAAAAGATAGATATGAGAGTATGCTATATTTAGCAAAAAATGGGATTAAAGTAGATATTTATGGACCAGCATGGGGAAAATATGTAAATATTCATGAAAATCTCATAGTTCATAATAAAACTTTAGCTGGAGAAAATTATTCAAAAGCATTATCTTGTGCAAAAATATCATTATGCTTTTTAAGAAAAGCAAATCGTGATTTACAAACAAGTAGAAGTATAGAAATACCTGCTTGTGGTGGTTTTATGGTGGCTGAGAGAACAGAAGAACATAAACAATTATTTAAGGAAGATGAAGAAGCAGTTTTTTTTGAAAATGATGAAGAACTTTTAGAGAAAGTTACATATTATTTAGAAAATGAAGAAAAAAGAAAAACAATTGCACAAGCAGGCT
>JALSWC010000178.1 GCA_027060825.1 Sulfurimonas sp. | reverse complement strand
AGTGGACTTTTACGCTTTAGAAAAGAGCTTGGTGTTTATGCAAATCTTCGTCCTGCTGTTGTTTATGATGAACTTGCTAATGCATCTTCATTGAAGCCTGAAATTGTTCGTGGTGTTGATTTGATGGTTGTTCGTGAGCTTATTGGTGGTCTTTATTTTGGTGAGCCTAAAGGGCGTGATGAAAATAAAGGGTGGAATACAATGGTTTACTCTCGTGATGAGATAGTTCGCATCGCACATCAAGCTTTTAAAATTGCTATGACAAGAGGAAAAAAAGTTTGTTCTATTGATAAAGCAAATGTCCTTGATGTTTCTCAACTTTGGCGTGAAACTGTTGAAGAGGTAGCAAAAGGATACCCAGAAGTTGAACTCTCACATATGTATGTTGATAATGCTGCTATGCAACTTATTCGTAATCCAAAACAGTTTGATGTTATGCTTACTGGCAATATATTTGGAGATATTTTAAGCGATGAAGCTTCTATGCTTTCAGGTTCTATTGGGCTTTTACCGTCAGCTTCAATTGGTGCAAAAATAGGTGTTTATGAACCTATTCACGGTTCAGCTCCAGACATCGCAGGTCAAGGAATTGCGAATCCTATTGCTACTATTTCAAGTGCATCTATGATGCTTAGATATGCGTTAAATGAAGAAACAGCTGCAGATAAAATTGATGCAGCTATTAAACGAGCTTTAGCTGAGGGTTACAGAACTGGCGACTTGGCAGAATTTGATGCAAAAGAGATCTGTTCAACAAGCGAAATGGGTTCAATCATCGCAAATTATATAGAGAAGTAGAGCCTACAAACTTATGCAGACACTGACACTGGCAAATATTTATGAACTTCAGGGATTAAAAGAGGAAGCTTTAGAAATCTATAAAAATATTCTCAAAAAAGACCCCAATAATTCTGAAGCTAAAATTGCCATTAGACGGCTCTCTGGCATGAGAAAAAAGTTTTTAAATGTAAATACACAGATGAAAGAGTATTTTTTAAAGATGGATACAGAAGTAGAGTTTAAAGAATTTGAAAGGTGGTTATTAAAAGCATGGAACTAAAAGATGTCATACTCTCAACATTAGCTGAAATGGAAGAAGATACATCTCTTGAAAATGTTGAATCTGTTCTTCATGAAACTGTTGAAAATACAATAAAAACTTCTAAAGTAAATTTAGAGAGCGAAGTGTCAAGTAACTCTGTTGATAGTGAACTTATTTATTTAAACTCTATTAGAGAAAGACTTCTTGTACTTTTTGAAGGTTTTCAAGCACCAAATAATGAAAATATAGAAGCAAAAATTGATATGACTTTGAACTTTTTAGAATATACTTTGGCGACTATAGATGAGAGAGTTGAAAATTTAGAAAGAGGAAATGTTTAATGGCACAATATAGGGTATTAATAGATGCAAATGATGAAAAAGGACTTGTGCATAAAATTTCTAGTATTTTTTACAATCATGATTTGAATATTCTTTCAAATAGTGAATTTGTAGATAAAGAGAGCAATAAATTTTTTATGCGTAGTGTGGTAGATGGTAATGTTCGCAAAGAGGAACTTTATAATGAAATTATGGCAGAGTTGCCTGAAAATTCAACTGTCAAGGTAATAGAACCAAAAAAGAAAAATATCATCATTATGGTAACAAAAGAGATGCATGCCCTTGGTGATATTCTTATTCGTCATGAAGCAGGGGAGCTTGAAGCAAATATTTTAGCTGTCATTTCAAACTATGATAATCTTGAATCTTTGGTCTCTAATTTTGGTGTAAACTATATTACTCTTTCTCATGAGGGGCTTGAGCGTTCTGAACATGAAAGTAAAATTATAGAGACTATTAACTCATTTGAAAATGTTGATTATATTGTACTTGCAAAATATATGCGTATTTTAACACCTCGTTTTGTTTCTGCATTTGAAGATAAAATTATGAATATTCACCACTCTTTTTTACCAGCATTTATAGGAGCGAATCCTTATAAACAAGCTTATGATAGAGGTGTAAAAATCATCGGTGCAACTGCACATTTTGTAAATAACAACCTTGATGAAGGTCCTATTATTGCTCAAGAGGTTATTCATGTAAATCATGCTTATGGTTGGAGAGATATGCAACGCTCTGGTAAAGATGTTGAAAAAGTTGTACTCTCTCGTGCATTGAAACTTGCACTTGAAGATAGAATTTTTGTGTATGCAAATAAAACGGTAATTTTTTAAGATGTCTTTTAATTTAGTACTGGTAAATCCACAAATTCCTAACAATACAGGGGCTATAGGTCGTTTATGTGTCAATGCAGGTGCAACTCTACATCTTATCAAGCCTATTGGTTTTGATATTGATGAAAAAGCTGTTCGCCGTGCTGGACTTGACTACTGGAAAAAATTAGACCTGCGTGTTTGGGAAAGTATTGATGATTTTTTTGAAAATAACCAAATAACAGATAATGCTCACTTTGCAACCACTAAAACAGATAGACCATACTTTGAAGCTACATTTAAAGAGGGTGATTACATCTTTTTTGGGAGTGAAACAAAGGGCATTCCCGAAGATATTTTAAACAGATATAAAAGTCAAAACATCACTATTCCAATGACAAAAGAGGGACGAAGTCTTAATCTTGCCATAAGTACGGGCATAGTTCTTTATGATGCTATACGACAAAATTACTCTACATTTGATAAGGCATAAGTTATGAATATTTTTATGCTCATTCTTTTTATACTTTTTATGGTTTTTATTTTTGGTGGTTACCATAAAACAAAATCTGGACAAAGAGAAAGAGAAAGAGAAGCTCGAGAAGAGAGAGAAAAGAATATGGACAAAGGGTCTTGAAATCTTATCAAAATTTCGTTTTATTGCAAAATCTTTATAGACTCAAAGCCATAGGCTTTGAATACATTGACCATTTTGACCTGAATATAAAGCAAAATGATGAAGCCCCTAGTAGTTTATCACAATTATCTCAAAATATAATATCGTGTCATTTATGTGATTTAAGTAAGTCTAGGTCTCAAAGTATGAGTGGTTTTGGAAGTGAAAATGCAGAGTTATTTGTTGTTGATTATATTGTTTCAAAAGCACAAGATTCTACAAATTCTTACTATAGTGCAAGATCTGGAGAAACTCTTAAAAAAATGATAGAAAATGTGATAAATATTGATGTAAGAGATATCTATTTTACCCATGCTATCAAATGCAAACCCCTCCAATCAAATAGACCATCTCCATCAGAATGGAACTCATGTAAAAACTATCTTTTTTCACAAATTGAGTTTATAAAACCAAAGGTCATTGTGACTTTAGGTCCACAAGCTTACAGCCATCTTACAGGGGATAATGAGAATTTTGAGAATGTACGAGGGCATGTTATAGATTATAAAAACTATAAACTCATACCAATTTATCATCCACAATATCTGCTCCGAAATCCAGAGTTAAAAAAGATAACTATGAATGATTTAAAAACTATAAAAAGTTGTCTGTAGATAGAGTTATAAGAAGAAGTAGATGATTTTTATGTAGTAGCAGTGCCTTAAGAGAAAGTTAAAAAACTTTTTCTTAAGAAGTGGGGGAGATTAACTATTCAGTAACTTCTACAAGTTCTGCAGTTGATTCCCAGATACCATGTTTAGTACAGTAACCATGTGCTACAAGGTTTAATTTTTTCTTCATTGGACGGATGTTGAATGTTACTTCAGCATGAGATTTCTCATTTCCTAAAGTTCCTGGTACGAAAGTAGCCATTGCTAATTTAGTTTCACCATCAAAAAGAGTGATGCTTTCAATATAATGGTCAAAATCATCTGGGTGAGTATATTCGTTCCCCATTTTTACATTTACTGCAAGCATTTCGCCTTTTTTTGCTACACCATCAACTGTGATGAATGGTGAGTGACGATCGATTAAATCTTTTTTTGCTTCTCTTTCTACTGTGTCAATATCAACATATTTGTTAATTTTTGGCATATTAAATCCTTGTGTTATATTTATTTGGTGTTATTGTAGTATAAAAACTTTTAGTATAATCATAAATAGGAGAATATTTCTCTTATTTAAGCTATATTTAATGTTTAGAGTTCAAAACTTAACAAAAATTTTACCAAGAAATAGATATAATCGCGATAATTTATAAAATAAAGAGTCCAAATATGTTAAAACCATTACTAATAGAAATCGGTGTTGAAGAGCTTCCTGCAGTTCCTCTTTTAAAAGAGATGAAAAATATTGAGAAAAAATATGCTACTGTTTTAGAAAAGTATGCACTTCTTGGAGAGTTTGAATTTTACTATACTCCTCGTCGTTTGGTTCTATGGCATAGAGAGTTTAAACTCAAACAAGATGATAGTGTAGAAGAGTTCTTTGGAGC
>JALSWC010000177.1 GCA_027060825.1 Sulfurimonas sp. | reverse complement strand
TAGGTTTAACAGTTATAGAGGAATTAGTATCAAAATTATTTCTAGAATTAATACCATTCATAGAACGATTTGCCATCGCAGCTTTTGCTTGTGGTGTGTCTAAAAGAGCAGGATTAGCCTCTACGGCGGCCTTAATTTGTGCAATGTTTGGTGCGGCAAATAGTGAAAATGTAAATACAATACTAAATAGTAAAGAACGAATAAGCATAAAATTCCTTATGTGCAAATATTTTTTGCAATTATACAGAAAAAATACTTAATTCAAAGAGTAAGTTCCATCGCCAGCTGTCAAAAAAACATTTCTTTTATTTTGCAATATATCAAAGGTAACAGTTTCGCAGTTCATACTCGCATAATAACAGCAATTTATATAAAATTTAATTAATGATAGTATAATTACAGAATGAATAAAAAAATTTTAATCGTTGAAGATAACAAAACACTTGCAAATATTACTGCTAAAAAGTTGCAAACTTTTTTTAATATAGAAGTAGATGTTGCTTACTCATTTCAAGAAGCTAAGCTCTTTCTTAGTCATGGAAAATACTTTATAACTCTACTTGATATCGTCTTACCTGATGCACCAAATGGAGAGGTAATAGACTATGCCATTGCAAAAAAAAATCATGTTATTGTAGTAAGTGGTAACATAGACAAAGAATTTCGTCGTTCCATACTTAAAAAAAATATCATTGATTATGTCAATAAAGACAATCCTAATGATATAAAATACCTAGACTATACTATTCAAACCATCCAAAGACTCTATAAAAACAGAACACATAAAGTCCTTGTCGTTGATGATTCTATGGTTTTTAGAAAGCAGATGCAAAATATGCTTGAAAATCTTTTTTTTGAGGTTACTGCAGTATCACATGGGGAAGAAGCCCTTGGTATGCTTAGTGTGAAACCAGATATTTCACTTGTCATTACAGATTACAATATGCCTGTAATGGACGGACTAGAACTCACGCTCAAAATACGAGAAACTTATACAAAAGATGAACTGTGTATTCTTGCACTTTCAGGAAATAGTGATGATGAAGTAAGTGCACTTTTTCTTAAACATGGTGCAAATGATTACATTGGAAAACCCTTTTCCAAAGAGGAGTTCTCTTGTCGTGTAAATAACTCCATAGAGGCACTTGAAAATATCCAAAAAATTACACAATATGCAAACCGTGATTATCTGACAGGACTCTACAATCGCCGTTATTTCTACCAAAGTGTAAGTGAGTATATAGAGCAAATTCAAGACAATGGTGAGCAGTGTGCCATTGCTATGATAGACATTGACCACTTTAAAAAGGTCAATGATACCTACGGACATGATGTTGGAGACAAAGTTATTGTCTCTCTTTCAGATATTCTTAGAAGTGGCACAAATCCAAATGATGTTGTTGCCCGTTTTGGAGGTGAAGAGTTTTGTATAGTACTCAAAAACATTGACCGCAACTCAAGCAGAGAAATACTAGAGCGTTTGCGTGAGAGTGTAGAGAGTTTCACACTTGAGATAGATGAGCAAACCATTGTCAAATTTACCATCTCCCTAGGTGCTGTGCTACATGACCCAGCTGAAACACTTGATGATAGTGTAAACGCATCAGATATGTTGCTTTACAAAGCAAAAAACTCAGGGCGTAACCGTTTGGTATTTCAAGAGAGCTAGTCTTTTAAAAGAAGTACCTCTCCAAAAGGTGCTTCGCTCTCTTGAGAGCTTACCCACTTCACTGTATAATTTGGTGCTTCTTTAGGAAAGTTTCCCTCCAAATCTGTAAAATACAGTAACAATTTTACATCATCAAAATTATTAGTAATAAACTCAAAAATAGGACGAAAATCAGTCCCTCCTCCACCTTTTAAAGCCACGCTCAGTTGCTCACCACTATAAAAAGTTTTATGTGTATGAATTTTGTCATCACATACCAAAAGTTCTATCTCATAATTTGGCACCAAACTCATCAAGAAGTTCACTTCACTCATAAACTCATTTAAAAGTACCTCATCCACAGACCCAGAGCTATCTACTGCAAGGACAAGCCGAAAAGTTTGAGAGATATTTGATGGCAAATAAATTCCCTGATAAAGCAGTTTTTTACTTGGAGGCATCATCGCATAATCATCACGAAAAAATCTATCGAGTGCTAAACGCAACTCATCTCGCCAGTCAATTTTACCAAAACACTCCACTTCAAAAAATCGCTCAATACTTTGAGGTGCTTCCTCACTCTGCATCTTCGCTTCAAGTGAGCTAATAGCCTCTTGGGCAAAAAGTTGCTCTTGAAGTATCTCCTCTTCTATCTCCTCTTGCGTTTGCTTTTGTTGCTCTTCTTGCTCTTGCTTCTTCTCATTTTCCTGTGATTCTACATCATCACTCTCGTCTGCTTCATACTCCAAATCTTCATCTTCACGAAGAATGTCATCTTTTAACTCAGCATAAATTTCTTCAGCATACATCCCACTAAAGCGTTTACGATACTGCGCACCGTAAGGCATATCCAGACCATTTTGCAATAGCATATCGTTAATTGCCATATCTGTTGCCATCTGCCAGAGCCAACCACTGCGTTTACCTCTTCTTCTCTCATGTGCCAAAGAAGCATGCATCGCACCATTCGCAAGGACAAACTCCACCTCACTTAGCTCCAAGCCCTCAAGGTAGTCACTATTGACCTCAAGCTTTACGCCATTGCTCTTAAATGCCTCTATATCATCATTAAATACAAATTCAAGCTTTGTGGCAAGTGTCCCAAAATAGGGATGAGAGACTAGAAGTTTTGCCTTTGCTTGTGAGATTTTTGCACCACCCATCTAATTAATCCAACAAATAGGAAAACTGCTTCACCCACTTTTTAAAGTTTATAGAGTGTTGCATATCTACACCATTTCGTTGTAAATCCTGCACCACCATCACAGCAAATTCACTTTTCATCTCTAAAGTATATGCTAAAATATTTTCCAGACTCTCTCTGCTTGAATTTTGTAGATATTTACTTACAAGCCCTGAACTAAGTGCATAGAGTACATCGATTTCCTCACTCTGTGAGGATATAGCACCCTCAATGATAGCATCAATGTCAGGAAGCCTCTCCATCACTTTTATAAAAGATAAAAAACTCACCGCAATATCACGCCCAATAGCTCCACTAATAGTTTCAAGCAGTAAGTTTTTTTCAATACCAGCCTTTAAGATATTTCCCACATACTCCCAACTTCTTGGTGTTGCAAAACTCTTTGCTTCACTCTTTGCATCAAACGAAAAAAGATGCTCATTTTTATAAGAAATATAAGCAATAATTCTAGCATCTAATCCACTTTTATATGCCCATTCTCTCCAATCATCCACATCCACATCGAGCTCAAAATGGACAAATCTATTTGCCAAAGGTGCAGGCATTCTATATGTCACTCCTCTGTCACCCTCTCTATTCCCAGCAGCGACTATCGCCCAACCATCCGGAAGTTCATACTCCCCTATGCGTCTATCAAGTATAAGCTGATAAGCAGAAGATTGCACCGCAGGAGCAGCAGAGTTTAGCTCATCGAGAAAGAGTATGCCCTCCCCTTTTTGTGGTAAAAATGCAGGTGGCGCCCAGAGTGCTGTGTGTGTCTCTTTATCATAAAATGGAATACCTTTAAGGTCAGTCGGATCCATCAGAGCTAAACGCAGGTCAAGAAAATCAAGCCCTTTTTCATCTGCTATCTGCTTCACAATAGAAGATTTTCCAATACCCGGCGCACCCCAAAGAAAAGTCGGCACTTTTTGTGCCACGAGTGCTTTTAAACCCTTAGTTATATCACTTGCTTTCATAATTATTTATACCATCCATCCTATATTTTCACTCTGAATATGTTTTCCAAACGCAGTGTTTGTCTTTACAGCCCTATCAAACCTACTATCGAGTTGCAACTGATACAAAACAGCTACAGGTGTATTTTCATTCCTTGCCAAAGCATCTAAAACCATGGCATTTCCTTCCTGAAACATTGCTTCAAGCAGTTGTGGCGACATTACGGGATTTTTTGCCAAATAAGGATGATTTGCAACATCTTCAAATGCCTCTTTAAGTATATTTTGTGGTGTTGCAGGGTTAGAATAAAGCGTTGCATTTAGCTCTTTATCATTATAAGAAAAAAGCTTTTCAACACTCTCTTTTGTAAGTGCTTTATTCTCTGCAAGGGTGAGATTTATTGTCATATCATCAAGTGCTAAGAGTTGCGTTTGCATTGTGCTTGTAACTGTTTCATTCATTGCTAAAGCATTTTTAGAATCTTCCAAAAACGAAAAAAGCATATCATTAAGCTTTACATTTTGTGCAAGTATATCGCACAAATCTTCACTCTTTGCAAGCTCTTTTATAAGCATCATATCAAGGCTTGGGTTATACGCCATCGCCTCTTTTACAACTG
>JALSWC010000176.1 GCA_027060825.1 Sulfurimonas sp. | reverse complement strand
TTGCGAACACCATATAGCTTGATGGTTAATAAGAAGTCACTTATTCCTTACAGGAGGGTGCTTTTAAACTATATGGTGGAGAATTCTATCAAAAAATATCAACTTGGATTAACTGCTTCATCTATAATCGGTATCAATAATTGTATAATTATTTTTATAGATTGGATTAATGATAACAATCTTGAATTAAATGAAAATATAAATCATGCGGCACATATATTGAGTGAGTATATTGTTTTTTTAAAATCTAGAATAAGAGATAGTACACTTTGTAATTCAAGTGCATGTAAAAGGCAGACAGATGTATATAAGATGTTATTTGATGTCTATAATGATCAGGATAATTCACTAGGAAGAAGTGCAAATTTTATAAATAGAGATTCTAATAAATTTATAAAAACTGAAAAAAAATCACAAGAAGACCAAAAATATCATTATGAATTTCACTACAACCTTTTCCATCAAATCACAGATTTCATACTAAATAAAGAATCTTTCCCGTTAAAATTTAACCTACTAAATAAAGAGTATTGGTGTTTACCATCACAAAAGATGTTTTTCAAGATGACAGACCAAAATTACCCTCATGCATTTAATATAGAAACTGGTAATATTAAAGCTGTTGAAGAAATTATGAAAGAGTATAATGCGTCATATAATGATGCAAATGCTCAGCATAAAAATTTTATAAAACATTTAGCGATTGCTAACAAGTGTCAATCTAAGAGAAAATTGTTTTTAGCTAGCTATGGATTACAAGCATTCTATATTCTATTTTTGACAAACACCGGCATGAACGACTCTGTTTCTGCAACATTAAAATGGAGTGATGATTATGAGGTAGAGCAGAAAAGATATAGGTTCAAAAATATAAAGTATAGAGCAAATAATAAATTAGTGGAATTTGAAATTGGCAGTAAATTTGTAAAAGATTTTCAAAAATATATAAAACTTAGAAAGTACCTTTTATGTGATAAGAGATTTGATTATCTGTTCTTTATTAAGAGTGGAACATCTGCTACATTATCAATAATGCAAAAAGATGGTACCTTCAGCTCAATTTTAAATAGAAGATTTAAAAAAATATTAGATTCAAAGCTTCCTATCATAACATCAAGACAACTTCGTGTTAATAAAACATATCAAACTATAGAAAAACATGGTGTAATTGCAGCATCTCAATTGGCTCAAACATCAATAAATACATTGCTAAAACATTATCAAGGAACTTCTAATGAGTTAGTTGAAGAAGAATTTGAGAAATATTTTAGCGTTCTTAATAATGCATTGTTTACAAATAAAGAAGAAGTTGAAACTACAGTAGGTTGGTGCAATAATCCCACAAACCCAAAACAAACCCTACTACCAGAGATATTAACCGGATGTGAGAATAAAGAGGGATGTTTATTTTGCGAAAATTATAGACTTCATATAGATGAATATGATATCAATAAGTTATTTAGTTTGAAATATGTAATTAATGAGTGTAGATATGTTGCTAAAAATGAAAAACATTTTAATTCAATCTATGGTGGAATATTAAAAAGACTCAATAATATATTTGGATTAATAAAAGAGCATAAAAAAGATATTGATTTAGAATTATTAGAGAAAAATGTATTTGAAAAAGAACTTTTGTATCCTTACTGGGAGCATAAGCTCAATACATTAATATCTATGGGAGCTTTATAGTAATGCCAAATACTCTGCAGTTATTTCATAAGTTTTTAGATACTCAAAAATCTGCTCCAAACAAAGTTCATTTAGATAGTTTTAACATAAATAATATTGATGAAGATTTTGTGATTGCTAGAGATAATAATGGCAAGGTGTTATCACGATATAAAGATGATATTTGGGATTTTAGTTCTTATGTAAGTAATCCTACTCAAAGTGGTAAATTCTATTTTTCAGCTAATATCTCTACTCAACATATTAGTGATGTAAAAAAGGCGATGTTACTTATAATTATTTATGGTAATGGCAGAAATGGCTCACAATATTCAGTAAAAACACTTTTCCATTATTTTTCAAGTGTGTTTAAATCTTTGTCTCGTGCTGCTACAGACTTTGGAATTGGTTTTAATGAAGTATTAGAAAATAATACTTTTCTGATTCATTACATAGAGAAGGAATGTACATGTAGAACAAATGTAATACACTTTTCGACATGGTTATCATTTTTATATAATATAGACAATACAATCACAGGCATCAATTATCAAAGAGATAAAGATATTATCCAAAAATTATATAAATTACAAACTCTCTTTGATGCTAAATCTAAGCAAACAAAAATAATTCCAATAAGAATTTTAGAAGAAAGTTTATCTCAACGATGGAAGCAAATTAAATATTTAGAGCAAAATATTGACATGTTGTTAATCTTTTTTAAAGATTATATCTCTTCATATTCATTTGCATCAAGCATATATCGTAAAGATGATATTCGTTCTTTTGCAAGTGAAACAAAGAAATACAAATTAGAAAAATTCTTTAAAAACTATAATATAAATGGTAGAATGGATTTCTTTGAATTCTTAAATCAAATACAAGGTACCTGTGCTCATCTAATACATGCATATACAGGCATGAGAAGAGGAGAAGTTTTAAGTTTAAAAAACAATTGTTTTCAAACAATTTCCAATACAAGTGGAATTTGCTATTTAATAAGCACTACATCAAAATTAGAAGGTAGAAATAAAGTAGAAAAGTGGATTACGTCCAAAGAGATTGTGAGAGTTATAAAACTGCTTAATAGTTTGAATCAAGTAATTGCTGACAACAATAATGAAAAAATAGATAACCTACCATTGTTTGTGCTTATTAAATCACTACTCGGAGATAAACCATCTGTAATAAAACCGAAGTGCACAATAAATAAAACTACTTTTATTCCTCTCGATAACAATAAAATTACAATTACAAAAGAAGATAAAGAACAAATAGAATTTATGAACTATCTTAGTGATATGGTAGATATCAAAATTGGGGAAGTTTGGAATTTTCAATCTCATCAATATCGAAGAAGTTTAGCAATATATTCAATTCAAAGTGGTTTAGTATCTGTTGGTGCATTACAAAAACAGCTAAAACATCTTTTTAGAGAAATGACCTTATATTATGCAAATGGTGCAAGCTTCGCGAAACAATTTTTCGATATATCCAAAAAACACATTGCTCATGATTACAATAAATTAAAACCAGAAGTTGATGCACTTGTCTTTATAAAAGATGTGTTATTTTCAGATGAAAAGCTGTATGGCAGCTATGGAAGAATTGTAGAAAAAAATAAAAAAATTAACACAAAAGAGTTTCATCCTTTTTTAACTGAAAATAGAGAAAAAATTGTAAAACAATTTAATAATGGAAGTATTGCATATAAAGAGACAGCATTAGGTGGATGTATCTCAACTTCAGCTTGTGATTACACTTTAACTCGCTCACTTTTAGCTTGTGGAAACTGCCAAAGCAGTATTATCAAACAATCAAAACTTAACCATATAATTAAAAAGCAAAAAGAGTTTATAGAATTTTTAGATAAAGATTCAATTGAATATAGAACAGAAGTAAAAGATTTAGAAGAACTTGAAAATCAAAAGAAATTATTTTTAGGGAGTACAGAATGAATGGTATATTAAAAGATTATTACGAGGCACTAGAGCGATTAAAAACTAATAAGCCCATAAATGTACCCATTGGTACAAAAATAACAAATGATGCTGTGTCACTTGAAGCTGGAAGAAAAAAAGGTACTATAAAAAGATCAAGAGAGGTTTTTACAGAACTAATAGAGGAGATAAAAAAATATAGTGATAAAGAAAAAGCACCGAGAGAAGAGTGTAAAGCTTTAATTGAAAAATATAAAACAAAATATAAAGAGTATAGAGAGTTCTATGAGCAAGCTTTAAATAGAGAATTAATGATGATTGAGAGAATCAATAAGTTAGAAAAAAGACTACCAGAAAAGAGTGCTGCTAACAATATAAAAATGGACAAAAATCAATAATTTGTCGTACATTATTTCTTATATTTAATGGACAATAACTATTTTAGGAAATGCCCTATTTTAGGAGCTTTAACAATGTCCATTTTTTTAAAAATATAAAGTAGTAGGTTTATGTGTCCCCAAACTACTAGCGAGCTATTTTTAAGTGCTAAAAGAATTTCATTCTTCTCTTTTTGATTTGCCACTTGTTGTAATTTCTTTGTGATGAACATATAGTTCCAAAGTATAATTGCATTTTGAATGAGTCTTTTTGAGTTGTTCGCAATATTTTGTTCTTCTGCCGTAGCAACTGTAAACTCAGAACTATTTCCAAAAAAAACTGCCTTTGAAAATCTGTTTGAAGCTTCTATTTTATTGAGCTGTTTTTCAATTCTCTGACGAAATTTTACATCATCAATATAGACGAG
>JALSWC010000175.1 GCA_027060825.1 Sulfurimonas sp. | reverse complement strand
TAAAAAAGATTAAAAAAATTCTATATATGTTAAAATATCATTATGAAACAAGAAATAAATATAAGAAAAAAAGCAGTTTGTATTATGAGTGGGGGAATGGATTCCACTCTTAGTGCTTACCTGATGCAAGATGCAGGATATGAAATAGTAGCAGTACATTTTAATTATGAGCAAAAGACTCAAAAAAAAGAGTTAGAATGTTTTCATAATATTACAAAAGCACTCAATGTTGTAAATAAGTATGTATTGAACTTAGATTTTTTTAAACAACTAGGTGCTTCAGCACTTACTGACAATTCTATTGATGTACCTACTGGTGGTATAGAAGAGGGTGTACCTGTTACCTATGTTCCTTTTAGAAATGGTATCTTTTTATCTATGGCAGCTGCCATTGCAGAAAAAGAGGGTGCATCAGTTTTAAGTATAGGTGTAGTTGAAGAAGACAGTAGTGGTTATCCTGATTGTCGTGAAGAGTATATAAAGGCAATGCAAAAGGCCATTAACCTTGGCACAAAAGAGGAAACAAGCATAGAGATAAAGATGCCACTTGTACATCTCAAAAAATCTGAAATAGTCCAAGAAGCACTCAAACGCAGTGTCCCTCTTGAGCTTACTTGGAGTTGTTATAAAAATGAGCAGAGAGCTTGTGGTGTATGTGATAGTTGCCGATTGCGTTTAAATGGCTTTAAAGAAGCAGGAGTAAGTGATCCAATAGCGTATGAATAAATTTTTAGATGATAAAAGTGATTGGATAGATAAGCAGCTCCTAAAAAACAGAGAAAATGCACTTCCAAAAATAAAATTACAAGAGGAAGTTCTACTTTTTGGTGAAATTTATAGTATTGATTCTCCAGAAGTCACTTTACTTCGTAAACAATTGTTAAAATTAGATACAGCTGACTCTCTAAAAATTTCTAAAGCTTATGACATATTCTATAAACGCAGTGCAGAGGAGTATTTGACAAAGAGGGTAGAATATTTTGGTGCTTTGATGCGTTTGGAGTACACAGCTTTAAAGTTTAGAAAAATGAAAAGCAGATGGGGAAGTTGTAACTCAAAAAAAGAGATAACACTCAATACGCAACTTATGAAAGTGCAAAAAGAGCTTATTGACTATGTGGTAGTGCATGAACTCTCTCATCTTGTGCATATGAACCACTCTAAAGAGTTTCACTTTTTTGTAAATAGTTACCTGTCAAACTCTAAAAACCTACGAAAAAAGCTAAAAGAAATTCGCTTACTTGATGAGATACTCTAACTTATACTTACTTGAAGGCGACCAAAGCATCCAACCGTCTGTTTTTATATCTTCTGTAGCTCGTATCTGTGCTTGAATTTCTTCTCTTTTATAGAGTTTATGTTGTGAAGTATAATCACGAAATCCTTGCAACCAAGGACGGACTCTGGCACTTACTATTCTGTTTTGAATTCTTTTTACACTTCTATAAATTACTTCATAAGGATGCTCTGCTGGGTATTTGAAATTAAAAGAACCACTTGAAAAACCTGATGGATAGAGCATCGGACATAAATAATCTGCATGTTTTGCAAGAGAAGTAACCGTTTGTCCTATTCCATTGTCATCTTTACTCCAGCAGATATTTCCATAAGTATCCACAGAGATAAAAACGCCATATTTTCTAAGTCTATTTTTTGCTTCATCTAAAAATTCTTCTATCGCTTTTACTCGTGTTTTTTGTGTACAGTATTGTGAATATTTGAGTCCTTTTTTTGCAGGAAATCGGATATAATCAAAGTTGATTTCATCAAAACCAACTTTTGCTGCCTCTTGGGCAATAGAAATTGTATAATCACGAGCAGATTTATTAAATGGATCAACCCAAGCCATATTATCTTGATTTCTCCATATTGTATTATTACTCTCTTTTTTGAGTGCATATTGTGGATTATGTACAGCTTGTATCTCATCCTTAAAGGTTGCTATTCTTGCTATTGTGTAGATATTATGTGCTTTCATAGTAGCTATAAATTTTTGAATATTACGATTTGTACGGTTGTTTTTTGCCCCATAACTATTTGCTTTTTTGTAGCCTGTTAAAAATAGAGTAGAACCGTATGTATTTTTAACATCTACAACCACAGCATTGACTTCTGTTGCATCTATAATTTTTAGCAAGTTTTGTAATGTTTTTGAGTTGTTACTTGCTCCCCAAAATGTTAAATAGAGTGCTTTTACTTTGATAGGTTTAAGTTTTATGATACTTCTATTTGAATCACTATTAAAAGAGAGAGGTCTATAACCATAGGCCTTTACATGATAGAGAGTTTCATTAGAATCTATAAGAAATGAGCCATTTTTATCACTTTTTGTGGTAATTTTTGAATCACTGATGGTTGCATTTAT
Organism: Sulfurimonas sp.; assembly: GCA_027060825.1. Classification (GTDB taxonomy): domain Bacteria; phylum Campylobacterota; class Campylobacteria; order Campylobacterales; family Sulfurimonadaceae; genus Sulfurimonas. The sequence goes on along the minus strand of JALSWC010000175.1, from coordinate 2,055 downwards.
AATAGGTGATGCACTTTTACTGTCAATAAGAGTGCCACTAAAAGATGCCAAAAGGAGGGTAGGGAGAATAGCATTAAAAAGGAGTAGTTTTTTCAAAAAGTCTCTTTCAAATATTTTTTGAAATACTACTATATTAAAGCAAATACTTCAGTGTATAAGTGCCTGACTATCTAATATTTAAAAAATATTTCAAGCTTACATCACTCCACTCTTTAGAGAGAATAAGATAGGAAGCTATAGATTTATAGACATTTGCAAAATCATTATTTTTAGCACTTAAATCACGAACAACTTCTATAAGTGCCTTTTTTCCAGCTTCTGTAACATCATTAGGAAATTGTGCAAGTGTTACATTTAATTTTTTTAACTCTTGCAATGCTAGAATATTTTTTGCATGAAACTCTGTGGCCATATTTGCATTAAGTTCACTACTTGCAACTTCTATCATCGATTGATGCTCAAAGGCAAGTTTACTCCAGAGATGTTTGTTGAAGGTAAGCTCTAAAACAGAACCTGGTTCATGCCAACCTGAGTAGTAGTAAGGAGCAACTTTGTAAAATCCCATTTTAATGTCAAGTGCAGGTCCAACCCATTCAGTGGCATCAATTACGCCTCTCTCAAGTGAAGTATAAATTTCTCCAGCAGGAAGCAAAATAGGGTTTACACCCATTCGAGAAAAAACTTCTCCTCCAAGCCCTGGAATACGCATTTTTAAACCCTGCATATCAGCTAAAGAACGAATAGGCTTTCTAAACCAGCCACCCATTTGAATATTTGTATTGCCACCTAAAAAAGGGTGAAGATTATATTTTGCATACTGTTCTCGCCATAAATCCATTCCACCACCGAAAAGCATCCATGAGTTAATCTCTTCGGCAGTAAAACCAAAAGGCATACCACTAAAGAGTGCAAATGCAGAATTTTTTCCTTTCCAATAGTATGGGCCAGAGTGAAAAGCATCTATTTGACCACTAGAACATGCATCAAAAACAGCAAGTGCTGGAACCAAAACATTTTTAGGATAAATTTTTATCTGCAAAGAGCCACCACTAATATCTTCTACCCGTTGAGCAAATTTTTCTACTCCTGTTCCCATTATAGGAAAGTGTGCAGGCCAACTTGTAGCAAGTCTAATAACAGTTTTTTTATTTTTATTGATATTTATATGCTTTGTAGCATCATGTTTTTTTGGATGTTTTGAATAATCAATAGCAACATGATGACTTTCATTGCATCCATTAAGGGCAATTCCTGCTGAAGTAAGTGTTGCTGTTGTTAAGAAATCTCTACGATTCATCTATAAATCCTTTGTATTAAAAATCTAAAGTCAGTTGCGTTTGTCGAACTATTGGTTTGTTAAGTATAGATTTATCTTCTCCTGCAATAAAAGCAAAATGAAAAACATTTGTTTGAAGAAACCTATTTATTTTCTCTTTTGAATGATAAAAGAGTATATTTACATCTTCAAGTAATTTTTTTGAGAGTTTTCTTTTCATTTCATTTGGAACAATATAGATATTTTTTGCCCAAGTAGCATGGTCATGTAAAAAAATAATCTCATCTTCAACTAAAGATAAGTTTTTTTCAAAAATAAGTACTTTATCACTTGTTCCAAACTCTTTTATCTCAAAATTTTTATTTATAAAAATTGCTTCAAAATGCTCTATTGGTGTAAATTTTTTTAATCTAAAATTTATTTTTAATTTTTTAAAAAGTCCTAAAAGAGACTCTAAATAGGGTATGAAAAAGGGAGAAATAGATTCTCTTTCATAAAAAATATCATCATAAATAAAAGATGTTTCAAAAAGAGTCTGTTCTACCATAGTTATATTATTAGGAGGATTTTCTGGCATCTCCTCTGTTTGTGTAAAAACATCTGCTGTGGTAAGGGTAGGGCTAAAGAGAACGATGCAATGCTCATCAATATATGCTAAACTTTTAAACACTGATTTAATATCACCAGTAAGAGGAATAAAAGTAGGTTCACTTACAATTTGGAGTGCAAGTTTGAGTACAATCTCATGACAGGAGTAAACAGTTATCTTTTTGTTTAAA
>JALSWC010000174.1 GCA_027060825.1 Sulfurimonas sp. | reverse complement strand
GGCGATTAAACTTGTCATTTTTTAAATCTTGATTTGATTCACTCTCTAAGATTTCGATGATTTTTATATCTTCTTTTAAAAGTTCAGATAAAAAACCCTCTAAGATGTCAAAGTTTGCTTTACTTCTTAGGATTCTTTTTATAGCCCAGTCAAATGAGATAAGTTTTCTTTGCATTTTTGTAGTTCCTTAATTAATTATTGCTAAAGTTCTGTATTTTTCTTTTAAATTTTCATCATCTAATTTAGATATATAGTCGTCAACTTGATAAATTATATAATTGTACTTTTCTTTCATCCATTTAAATTTAACATTAACTTTATTATTCTTGCTTTTGCATCCACTTGAAATAATAGAATGAATTTTTTGCAAATAGAGTACATAGAAATACTCATTATCAAATATATTTTTTATATTAAAAAAATAATCTATCATATAGTAGCCATCTTCAGACATAAGCAATAAATCATTTATGCTAGATTCTTCAAAATCTCTGCTAAAATTATCATTGTTATTATTTAAATAATTATTAATTAATTGTTGGCTAATGATTATTCTGGGATATATCGCAATAGAAGATTCTAATTCATAAGCTTTATGTAGTGCTGTACCAATTAGAATATCCGCAGTATGAATTAAATTACCACTAGATATACCACCTCTAAGTAAAAAACCATAATTTATAAGTTCTACAATCATCTCTTGTAAATCAAATAGTGCTAAAATAAGCTGGTCTCGTTCTTCTATAAGAAATGATATAACAATTGAATCTGAAAATTGTGTAACCTGCACACTTTCATGTGTCGCTCCATAATTTTGTTCACTATCCGTCTTGTAAGTATTTAATATCTTTAATACTTTTAATGTATTTTGAAGCTTTAACTTATCTCTTTCTGATTCTTCTATAATGTTTTTGAAACCTAGAATATCTAAAAAGCATACAACTCTATTTTCATACTCCATTTTGTTACTCGTTACTCAATTTTATCATTCTAAATGAGTTTAGATTTGATAAATATATTTTATTAACCAATTTTTTGCCATCTAAATTCATTAAATTTCCATCTGGAAAAATACTATATCCTATATTTGTATATTTATTATAGTAAAATTCTTTACTTACATTTAAATCACCTGTATTTAAGCTCCAACGATTATCATTTCCAAGCAAGTAAGTAATAAAATATTTTTCATCATTAAATACACTTACCCACCCTATAAACATCTCAGCAATCACATAAGTAACCCCAGTAACCTTTTTCTCTTCATCTTCTGCACTACTAACAATAAATTCACCATCTATAAATTTTATATCACTTTTATCTAAATCCATAAGTAAATCTTTACTTTTACTATCTACAATTTTTCCATTGCCATCAAATTCAATAGTTTTAGCCATAAAAGCAGAATTTAAAAATATACAAAACTGAGCATTATTTACAGGCTTAGTCATTATCTCTGTTGCACCCCTTCCAAGTGAACCACTAGAAAAAGTAGGCTTAAAAAACTCAAAAGTAAGTATCTTTTTCTCATCTTCTTTTAGCTCATAAGCCATATCTATTTGGTAGTAGTCTAAAAGGTATTGAAAAAGTTCAGATTTTATTTTATATGGTTTTTTAGCATCTTCTTTTTTAAAGTATCTATAAAGTGCATTCCCATTTTGAGTATAAAACATTTCATAAATATATCTCAAATCTTTGGCTTCATCAGTTGTGATTTTAAACATCTCAAAATACTGCTCTATGATAGCCTCTTCACTCTCATCGAAGTTTCCATCTATACTAGCCATCATCATAGCATCTACCATAAAGTTGTATTTTATATCTTTTGTTGCGAATGATTGCATCATATCTAGTATGAGTTTTTCATCTGGATTTTCGGCGAAGTTTACAAATGTTTCTAGCATATCTTCACTTAGTCCAAAACTGTTGATAAGGATGCTTAGATATTCTTTCTCTTTTTCACATATATTTTCATCTTCATTTGTTATGAGTGCTAGTCCATTTAGGTAATGCACCATCACTTCTTGGTCTAACTCTCTACATGGGTGTTTTTCAAAACTTAAAGTTTTAACTTTTACTTTTTTTAGTAAATCTAATGCTGACATTTTTACTCCTCTATTAGTTTTGTTTCGATTGTATCTGAATCGTTGTTTTTGTTTAATTCTACTTGCTGTGGCTGTTGACTTGGTATAAGTTGCATATTTTGTTGGTGTTCTAGCTGTTTATCTAAAAACTTCATTCTATCGAGTACGATTTGAGAAGATTGTTCTAGCACTTGCTCTTTTGATTTTATCGCTGATTCTACCATTAGTCTTTGTCTTTCATGCAAAGCCCCTAGTTTTTTCTCAAAAAAGCTTATGTTTAACTCTATCTGTTTATCAACTGACTTTTCGTAGAGTCTTGCCGATGGACTTCCTATCTCAAATTTACTTAGCATCTCTAGCATTTGAGGTAATTTCTCCATATTGAAGTTATCATTATCCTCTTTTATCTCTCGTTCCAATCCAAGATAAAGGTTTTCGATTTTCTCTACAACTTCAAAATGTCCATTTTCTATTAAGACCAATCTCTCTTGAGCAATTTGATTTAAACTTTGCATCATCTCTTTTAAGACTTTTGTACTATGCTCGAAACCTTTTTGATGTGCTTCCATTATCATAAGTTGCATTTCACTATTCATCTGAATAATTTCTTTTTGAGCTTCTATAGCTTTATCCATCCGTTCGTTTTCTAACTCTGCTACTTTTACTCTGTCTGGTTCATATACTGTGTTAGTATTTGAAACACTTGTTTTACTTGAACTTTTTGATTCTGTTGAATCTTTTTTCCCTAACCAACCTCTAACTGTATCTATTGTATCACTTATCCAACCCATCTTATTCTCCTACTTGTTCTAAATCTGTTGTCATTTTAAACATTAGTTTTGATATTTCCATATCTCTTTTTTCTAACTCTTTTCCATAAGTTACAATGTCATTGAGATAAATTTCCAAATTTGTAGTGTGTAATTTTACCATTTTTTCATATATCTCCTCATATCCTTCACTCTTTTCTTCTATCTTAAAATCTAGCAGTTCACTCAGTATATGATTTAAAAATCTATATGCCACTTGTGAAGTCTCTTTTTTAAGTAACTCTATAAATCTCGGCTGTGAATTTTGGTAGATTTTATAGATTCTATCTTTTGTAGCAATTTCTTGAATGAGTTGGCTTTTTGGATTTTCTTTGTATTTTGTAACTAAACCCGAACGAATAGTGAGATAAAACTCCTCTAAATCTTCTTTTATAATTTGAAAAATAGCGAATATTTCTAAAAGCATATTAGCAGATATTTTACCCGTAAAGTATGCTTTGATAAACTTGATGTAAAATTTATCAACTTTTTCTATCTCATCTTTCCACTCTTTAAAAAGTTGATGTTGATACTCTTCTAAATAACCGTCTTTTAAAATAGTTTCAAGTTTTTCTCTGTCTGTAGTGTGAAACTTCTCATCTGATTTTTGTAATGCTTCTAGTGAACTCAATAACTCTGAAAAGAATTTATCAACATTTGAAAAGTTATCTATTTTTCGTAACTGCTCCTCGTAAAGTCGCACTATTTTCGATGCTGTAAAATTAAAATCTATCTTTTTATGTGAGAGTTCTTCATCAATCCAAATAGATGAACTATTGTCAATCGTATCTAAATAATCTAAGCACTCTGATTTCATAAATATAAGTTTATCTTTTAAATGCTCCAAAGAAAAATCGAATTTAGAAAGTAGGTATATTTTTATCTCTATTAGACTACTATTGTTTATATCTAAAAGCTGTAGCTGTTTATAAGCATCATTAGAGTTCTCTAAGATATCACTATTTCTTGTAATTTGAGTATCAATTATTGAGAGAGTATTATCTATAAATTTTATTAAATTTTGATAATCGTTTATGTTTGAATTACTTTTCCATTCATCGCTATCAAAATGTAACTTTGCTTTTTCGTTGAGAATATAACCAACTAAAGTGTTTGCATCCTTTAACGATAATATATGCTGTGCTGATTTAACATTTATATTTATCGATTTTGCATATACTATTAGCTCTTCAATAGGTACTGAGAGTTCTTTCGTTATGGTATAAGCCATAACTTTATCACCATTTTTTGTTGTGGTTTCTAACTTTGTCAATATTTTCCTTTTTAGTAATTTAAGTATGCTCATTTTACCCAAAATTGTTTTATGTCCTAATAGACTGCCTCTAGCTTTGCTATGACTCTTGGAAATTTTGTTGGTGCTTTAATTCTTAGCTGTTTATTGACATTCATACGCCCAAAAACAACCTCTATGTTACTTTTATTTACTCCAAACTCTTTTGCAAGCCACTTCACCATATAATCTGTTGCACGACCACCAACAGGATTAGCTGTGACGCTTATTTTAAGTTGGTTTCCCTTTGGCTTACCTATAATGTCTTTTTTTGCACTTG
>JALSWC010000173.1 GCA_027060825.1 Sulfurimonas sp. | reverse complement strand
ATAGTGTAGTTGAAAAAAAGTCTTTAAAAAGTTCTTCACTTGGGCTTTGTGCATTTTTAGAGAATTTTTTAACACAACATAGCAATATTACAACAGTTTTCATCTCTTATGCAGGGCAGGTTTCAAAGGGAAAAATCCTCTCTTCGCCAAATATAAAAATTGATAAATATGATTTAAAGGAGTATCTCGAATCACAATACGATGTCGAACTTTTTTTGGAAAATGATGTAAACTGTGCTGTTCTAGCTGAAGCAAGATTTTTTCAGAGTAAAGACATTTGTGCCATCTATATCGGTACAGGTTTAGGACTTGGTGTTGTTTGTGACGCACACCTGCTCCATGGCACCAACAATATTGCTACGGAACTTGGGCATATTCCTTTTAAAGACTCTCCCTTTGTTTGTTCTTGTGGAAAAAATAATTGTGTAGAGCTTTTTTGTTCAGGAAGTGGGCTTTTACGATGGAAAGAGAGAGAAAATCTTGAGGCACAACTCCCACTTTCAGCATTACAAGAGCTTTCAAATAAAAAAGCAGAAGAAATTTATACTACTTTTTTTGAAGCTCTCTTGCATACGGTAGGAGTCGTAGTAACCCTTTTTAATCCAAAGGTTTTAGTCCTTGGTGGTGGTATTACCCTTAATGAGAAAGAAATTCTCACACAGGTACAAGAGAAAATAGAAGCGTATGCCCTACCCCTTGCTACAAAAAATTTACAAATAGAAAAAACACAACTCAAAGATGCCCCACTTCAAGGTGCATTTTTACTAAAGGATAATTATGTCTAAAAAAAAGAAATTAAATATTTTATTTGCAGCAGCAGAGGTCGTTCCCTTCGCTAAAACAGGAGGTTTAGCAGATGTTTCTGGTGCACTTCCAAAAGCACTTCAAAAGCTAGGTCATGAGATTATTGTTGTCATGCCACGCTACTATACAATTGAGCTACAGCATTTAGAGAAGTTACCTGCACCTTTAAGCGTTCCTATGGGTGTGATGGGAGAATATTGGGCAGGAGTATATACAACAACCCTGCCACAAAGTGATGTAAAAATCTATTTTATAGATTATGAAGAGTATTTTGGTCGTAGTGGCTTGTATGGAGATGAAAATGGTGGCTACCATGACAATGACAATCGTTTTGTTTTCTTTTCAAAAGCAGCACTGCAACTTTGTAAGATGCTCCATTTCACACCAGATATCATTCATGCAAATGATTGGCATACAGCAGCGATGCCAATTTTGAGCAAGACGCGTTTTGTGCATGATTTTGCCTATGCTGCATCGGTCTTAACTATTCACAACCTCCAGCATCAAGGAAGTTTTTACAAAGGTTTGATGGATGTCATGGAGATAGGCTGGGAGCATTTCAATCCATACGAGTTTGAAAGTTTTGACAGTGTAAATCTTCTCAAAGGTGGCGTTGCAACAGCAGATGCCGTAACAACAGTTTCAAAAAAATATGCACAGGAGATTCAAACGCAGGAGTTTGGTTTTGGTCTGCAAGAGCATATACAAGCACATGCTCACAAGCTCTTTGGCATCTTAAACGGGGTGGATTACAAAGAGTGGAACCCCTCTTTAGACAAATACCTCATCAAAAATTATGACTTTGATACAATGGATGGGAAAAAGGCTTGTAAAAAAGATTTGCAACGCCATTTCGCCTTGCCTCAAAGAGAAGCCGTAGCACTTATAGGCTTTGTAGGACGCTTGGTCGAACAAAAAGGCATAGAACTTATAGCGAGCGTTATCAATGGACTGCTCGATCAGGACATTCAAGTAGTCATGCTTGGAACAGGAGAGAAGTGGGCAGAAGATTTTTTCCGTGAAATTGCCTACCACAGAAAGAATTTTGCCTTGCACATAGGCTACTCAAATGAGCTTGCACACAAAATAGAAGCAGGATGTGATATGTTTTTAATGCCTTCCATTTTTGAGCCTTGTGGACTCAACCAAATCTACAGCCTGCGTTATGGCACACTGCCTATAGTGCGTGCAGCAGGTGGTTTAGATGACACCATTGTCAATTTTGACACAAAACATAAAAAAGGAAATGGTTTTAAATTCTACGATGCTACCTCCGAAGCCCTTTACAACACAGTTTTATGGGCGATAGGTATTTACAATAAAGACAAAGTTGCATTTGAGAAGATGCAAAAAAGAGCGATGCATGCACATTTTAGCTGGGATGATGCAGCAAAAGAGTACGAAAAAGTATATAGATTTGCCCTTGAGCAAAGAAGGAAAATATAATGCAAAGTGAAATTTTTTATGATATAACCCGTTTTAGCGAGCTAGATATCCACCTCTTTAAAGAGGGAACACATGCAAAGTTGTATGAACATCTTGGCGCCCATAGAATGCAAAGAGAGGGAGAAAATGGTATCTATTTTGCAGTTTGGGCACCTAATGCTCAGGCTGTCTCTGCCATAGGCGACTTTAATAACTATGATGAAAAGACTCACTATCTAAAAAAAAGAGAAGATGGTTCAGGTATTTGGGAGGGATTTATCACAAACATTACAGAGGAGTCCACTTATAAATACTTCATTCACTCTGACAATCTTCATGCAGACCCGTATAAAGCAGACCCTTTTGCTTTTTACGCAGAAGTAAAACCAAAATCTGCTTCAAAGATTTACACACTTGATGGCTACAAATGGAAGGATGCAAAATGGATGAAAAAACGCAAAAAAAACAACTCACATAAAGAGGCAATTTCCATCTATGAAGTACATCTTGGTTCTTGGAAGCGAAAAGTAGAAGAAGATAATCGTTACCTTAGCTATGCCCAATCAGCACAAGAACTAGCAAAATATGTAAAAGAGATGCACTTTACACATATTGAATTATTACCAATTATGGAACATCCATTTGATGGCTCATGGGGCTATCAAACCACAGGATACTTTGCACCGACTTCTCGTTATGGCTCCCCTAAAGAGTTTATGGAGTTTGTAGATGTGATGCATGCGAATGACATTGGTGTGATTTTAGACTGGGTACCTTCGCATTTTGTAACAGATGGGCATGGTCTTAGTACCTTTGATGGTTCGTGTCTCTATGAGCATAAAGACCCACGCAAGGGCTATCATCCTGAGTGGCAGAGTGCCATCTTTAACTATGACCGAAATGAAGTTCGTGCCTTTTTAGTAAGTTCAGCGATGTACTGGCTCCATATGTACCATGTTGATGGTATTCGTGTTGATGGAGTGGCTTCTATGCTCTATCTTGATTATGCACGCAAAGAGGGAGAGTGGATAGCAAATGAAGATGGCAGTAATATTAACCGTGGTGCCGTACAATTTTTACAGCATCTTAACACCACTGTTTATGCAAACTTTCCTGACATTATAATGTCAGCAGAAGAGTCCACAAACTACGCACAAGTAACAGGCCCTGTCAATAAAAATGGACTTGGTTTTGGATACAAGTGGAATATGGGGTGGATGCATGACATTTTAAAATATATGAAAATAGATCCACTTTTTCGTAAAGACCATCACACAGATTTAACCTTTAGTTTTGTCTATATGTTCTTTGAAAATTACATACTGCCACTCAGTCATGATGAAGTGGTGCATATGAAAGGCTCCCTTATTAACAAAATGCCAGGTGAATATGAGAAAAAATTTGCCAATTTGCGTACTTTATATGCACTTATGATGGCACATCCAGGGAAAAAACTTCTCTTTATGGGTTCGGAGTTTGCACAGTTTAATGAATGGCACTATGAGCAGAGTCTTGATTGGAATCTTTTAGAGTACAAAATGCATCATCAAATGTCAGCATGTGTGCAACAACTCAATAGACTTTACAAAACAGAGCCATCTCTGCATAGAAATGATGTAGATCCAGAGGGTTTTTCATGGATAGAAGAGAATGATTACAATGCAAATGTTATTGCTTTTATACGCAAAGGTGCGAGAAATCAAAAGCCAATAGTAATCATCTGTAATTTTGCCAATAAAGAGCATATTGGCTATCCACTTGGTCTGCCATCAAAAGGAGAGTATGAAGAGATATTTAACTCTGACTTCATAGAGTTTGGAGGAGAAACAGAGGAGTTAAGAACTTTTACATCTCTTACACAAGAGGCACAGGGCAGAAAAAATAGCCTACACATTACATTGGCACCATTGAGTGTCAGTTATCTTAAAAAAATAAAATAGAGGAATGAGTGATGATAAAATTTGAAGATAAATACCTTTGGGAACTTGATAAAAGTTCAGAGAGCGTTATGATAAATGCGTATGAAACAATCTTAAAAGAGAAAAAACACGGTATTTCAGGATATTTTACTTTAGGTAATGATTCTTTGGAAATTATGGAAGATGCGAAGCAACTTGCACAGACAAATAGCTTTATCAAACAGTGTGATACTGTTGTTGTAATTGGCATTGGTGGTTCTTCACTAGGAACAAAGGCAATAGATTCCATTTTCAAGCATAAAACTGATGGCGTAAAGAGGATGCTTTTTTTAGAAAATCCTGATGCGATGGATATTTCAAATAAATTTGCTTCTATTGAAAAGAAAAAAACACTCTTTTGTGTTGTCTCAAAATCGGGACTCAC
>JALSWC010000172.1 GCA_027060825.1 Sulfurimonas sp. | reverse complement strand
AAGATTTAAACAAAAAAGAGCTTAAAGCAGTTGATTTGAAAAAATTTGATGAAGACCCACTAAGAGTTCTTCGTGCAATTATGTTTAGTGCCCGTTTTGAGTTTTCACTTGAGAGTTCTCTGTTTATAAAGTGTAAATCTATGATGCAAGCCAATGTTCTCAAAGAGTTAGCACAAGAGAGAATTTTTGAGGAGATTAAAAAAATTTTGCTTCAATCAAAAAAACCTTCACAAGGCTTTTTACTTTTAAAACATCTTGATGGCTTTATTTTTTTTAATGAATTTACTCTTTTAAGTGAAGAAAAATATTTTGACATTCTAAAAAGTCTTGATATTTTTAAACAATATTATTTTACAGAAGATGAAGAGAAAAATATAATAGTTATGTTTGCTCTTTTATCTTCAAAATTTACTTTAACAGCACAAAAATCATTTTTAAGCAGAGTTACAAAAAATAAAAAGCTAATAAATACAATAGAAAAACTAACCCAAACGCAACTGCGTTTAGAAGATTTACACAATTATGATATTTATAAATTAGCAACAAAAGTAGATATATCACTCTACTCTTGCTATCTTTATGCTTTTTATCAAAATAATAAAAAAAGAGAAATAGACAATTTAATAACACAAGCAAAGAGATTAGGAGTATTTCACAAAAAAGCAGAACCTTTTATAAAAGGGAGAGAACTCTTGGGCTTTGGTTTACAACCATCAGCACTTTTTTCAAAAATATTAAATGATACTTATGAAGCACAGATGCATGAGAAGTTCAAAAATAGAGATGAAGCCCTTATTTGGGTTCAAAAATATCTAAGTCTGAAAGATACCTTCCTTGAACATAATTAGGATTAATTTTTTTGATAAGTTCAAAACTCTCCTGCGTTTGAATATTTTTCATCCATGTTTTTATTCCCTTTTCATGAGCCATAGTTACAAAACCATCAACAATATTCACATTTTTCTTTAATTTTTCATCATTTGAGTAGTAGGAATCAAATCTCACAATATCAATATCTAACTCTCTTAAATATAAAAAACTTGTATGGATAGAGCCTAATCTATCAATGGCAATTTTAATGCCCATTTTTTTTAAAGTATGTAAAATATTGTTATATCTCTTTGTATGTGAATAATATTCAAGTTCAGAAAGAACAAATATGAGATTTAGAGTTCCATACTCTGTAAAGAGTTCTCGCACTCGAAAAAGAAATTTATCATTTCTCAAAGATGTTGGTAAAATATTAATAGCATAAAATCTCTTATCTTCACCACTTTTTTGTAAAATTTCTTCTAAAACAAGTAAATCAAAATCTACTCCTAAAGAGAGTTTATTTATAACTTTAATATAACTTTTTGGATGTATAAGTTTAGAATTTTTCCCTCTTAATTTTACAAAACACTCTTGAAACATCATCTTTTCATTCTCAAATACATCCTGTTTCAAAAGAAGAAGATTTCTCTCTCTTATTGCATTTATAACTAAAGATTCAAGTTCATTTGGATTTATATCCTCTTCATGTATTACTTTTTGTCTATTCTGAATTTCAAAAAGATGTTCAATTAAGTAATCAAGTTCTTGTGAATAGCTGCTATCGCTAATAGCACCAGAAATTTTTACCTCAATATCACCCACTTTAAACTCGTTTGACTTCAAACAAAATAGATCTAGAAGTGTCATATACTTCTCTTTCTTTCCCTCAAGACCAATAATAAAATCAGCACCTTTGAGATGACCTAATGGGAAGTTGTCTATGTTTGCCTCTTTAAAATATTTTGCTACCCAAAGAACAACTTCTTGTAAAACTTTATCTCCATTTTTCATTCCATAAAGTTTATTTATATCATCAAGATTATCAATACTTACAAGTATAAGTGTATAAGTTTCTTTATTATGAAGTTCTTTTAAAAGATATTGATAAAGATATTCTCGTGTGAAAGTTTTTGTTATATCATCAGTAATTTTTACTTCAAAACCACTGTAAATAAGATAAAAGATAAAATAGATACTTACAAAAAGAAGCAGACTCGCCTCTATATAAATAGAGGCATGTAAATTTCCATAGTTACTAATAAAAGTATGAAATATAAAAGCAATAACAAGTAAAAAAATGGGAATCCCCATTCTTAATGCTAATTTAAATCTATATTCCCTCTCTTTTATCTGAGGTAGTAGCATAACTTATACATCTAAATGTTTCACATCTTTTGCATGTGTCTCAATATAGTTACGGCGAGGTTCCACTTCATCACCCATAAAAAGAGTAAATGAGTCTGATGCCACTTCTGCATCTTCAATGTTAATTTGAAGTAGAACCCTATTTTCAGGAGTCATAGTTGTCTCCCAAAGTTGTTCAGGATTCATTTCACCAAGACCTTTGTAGCGTTGGATATAAGCACCTTTTTTTGCATATTCTTTAATATCATTTAAAATTTCTATAAAATCTTGTTCAAAAGATATATCCCACTCCTGAATCTTTTTATAAACAAAACTTGCTTCTACAAAATGAGGAGCAGCAAATAAATCATCATTAATAAGTAACTCTTCCATTCCACCATCTGTTTGAACAAAAAGGTGAATTTCATTTGTCTCTTCGTTGATTGTATATGTCAAAATATTATTATGAATAGAGTTTAGGTACTCCTTAATTTTTTCAAACATATCTTTTGCATTGAGTGAAATTAAATCAGGATTTTCTACAAAAAGACGGATAAGATTTACAAGAGCATAACGGCGTTCTAACGCTTCAAGTGAACCAGCATAATGATCTACCATTTTAAAATAAGCTACTAAATCATCATGACCAATACTCTCAACCTCTAAAGATTCAACACCATTGTCAATAAGAAAATCATTCATAGCTCTATCGTCTTTAAAGTAAATCTCTTTTTTCTTCCCCTTTGAATATCTGTAAAGAGGTGGTTGTGCAAGGTACAAATATCCTTTTTCTACAATATCTCTAAAGTATCTAAAAAAGAAAGTAAGGAGTAGTGTTTGAATATGACTCCCATCAACATCAGCATCGGTCATAATGATAATTTTATGATAACGGAGCTTCTCTTCATTGTACTCTTCACCGATGCCACAACCCATGGCTGTAATCATATTTGTAATTTCATCAGATTTTAAAATTTTCTCTAAACGGGCTTTTTCAACATTTAAAATTTTCCCTTTCAACGGTAAAATTGCCTGAAAAACACGATCACGACCCATTTTTGCAGAACCACCTGCAGAGTCCCCTTCCACGAGATAAAGTTCACAAATAGAAGCATCTTTACTTTGGCAATCAGACAATTTACCAGGAAGTGTTCCTACACTCATAGAATCTTTTCTGCGAGTAAGTTCACGAGCTTTTTTGGCAGCTTCACGACCACGAGCAGCCATAAGTGCTTTTTGTACTATCGCTTTTGCTTCAATCGGATTCTCTTCAAAGTATTTACTAAGAGCTTCTCCTGTTGCTTTTTGAATAAGAGGACGAACATAAGTATTTCCAAGTTTTCCTTTTGTTTGCCCTTCAAATTGTGGTTCTGGAACACGAGCAGAGACAATAGCAATAAGCCCCTCTTTTACATCATCCCCAGATATTTTTACATCTTTTTCTTTGACAGCACCATTTTTAGAATTATAATTTGATACAACACGAGTAAGTCCCGCACGAAAACCAGCTTCATGTGTACCACCATTTGGAGTTCTAATATTATTTACAAAAGATGCAAGTTTTTCTTCATAAGCGTCATTGTACATAAGAGCAATATCAAACTCAATATCTTCTACCTTACCACTAAAACTATAAACATTTGCAACAATTTGTTTTTTATTCATATCTGTTACATATTGCGCTATACCACCTTCAAAATGATATATTTCTTTTATACCACTTCTCTCATCATTAAATTTAATAGTAATAGTTGGATTTAGGTATGCTAACTCTTTAAATCTTTTTGCTAAATAGGCATATTCAAAAGTAACAGTATCAGTAAATATGCTTGGATCAGCTGCAAATTCAATGGTTGTTCCAGTTTTTCTAGTATTTCCTGTAACGGCAAGAGGTTCTTGTGGAATACCCATTTTAAAATCTTGTTCATGAATTTTTCCATCACGATAGATTGTCATATGAAGATCAGAAGAGAGAGCATTTACAACAGAAACACCAACACCATGGAGTCCACCAGAGACTTTATAAGTATCTTTATCAAATTTTCCACCAGCATGAAGAACAGTTAAAACTACAGTTGCAGCACTCATTCCTTCTGTTGGATGCATACCAGTAGGAATACCACGACCATTATCACTTACTTTACAAGTTCCATTTTTTGTAAGTGTTACTGTTATGGTATCACAGTATCCTGCCATAGCTTCATCAATAGAGTTATCAATGACTTCATAAACTAAATGATGAAGTCCACGATGTCCAGTATCACCAATATACATACCAGGACGCTTACGAACAGCTTCTAAACCTTTGAGGACTTTAATATTACTAGCACCGTAATTTTGTTCCATTAAATACTTCTCCATTGCCATATTTGGCATTATTGGAGATATTTTATCTAAATTTATCTAAAAAGAAGTT
>JALSWC010000171.1 GCA_027060825.1 Sulfurimonas sp. | reverse complement strand
AGTTGGAGGTTTTGAAAGGTAATGCCTTCTGCACTTTTCACTCCTTGTATGACATGAATGGTATTTTTTAAATCTTCATGCACCCGTGATGCTTCGGCAAAGGGTCCAAGGGTATTTTCTTGCACGATCCATAAATCAACATGTAAATCATCAAGTAGAGCCTCTGCATCCAGAATCATACCTCTATAAACACCCATCATAATCATAACAATGCCAAGCAACATTCCAACGCCCATAGCCGTAACAATGAACTTTCCAAGAGTATGTTTTATCTCTTTTTGTGCTAAGTTTATCATTAGTGAACTCTTGCACCCTCATAAAGAGGCTTTTTGTTTTTTGATGGTAGCAATATCAGTGCATTTTCTTGAAGATTTTTTACTGCTATTTTTTTCTTATTGATGCCTAAAATAGTCACTTTTTGAAAGTGTGCTTTTCCATTTTGTTCTATCCAAACACCAGCTGTTCCTCTCTTATAAACTACTACTTTTGCAGGAATTATAAGAATATTTCTTAATGTTTTTGTATCTATAAGTACCTCTGCTTGTTCGTTTATGTAAAATGGAATTGGGAGTTTCTCAAATGCAACATCAACTTCTCTCTCTTGTGTTATGGCATCACTTTGAGCGACAATGCGTTTTACCACACCTTTAAATTTTTTCTTCGCATGAGAACGGAGTCTAATAGTTGCATCTTCTCCTACTTTAATGTTCCCACTAATGCGTTCATCAATGTAAGTACGAATCCAAACATCTTGAGGATTTACAATTTTAAATATACTCTGCGTAGGAACAATACTTTGAGCAACTTCTGCCTCTTTTGCAATGACATAACCATCAACAGGTGCATATATTTTATAGCGTGAGAGTTTTACTTCGAGTGCTTTTACATTTGTTTGTGCAAGCTTTACCTCTTGTAAAGCAGAATTAATATGTGCTTTTGTAGCATCAATTTGTGCTTTTATGGCATCAAGGTCGGCTTTTGCTTTATCATACTCTGATTGAGAAGCAAATGAGTGGATTTTTAGTTTTTTGTAACGGTTGTAGGTTACGAGTGCTAAGTTTTTTTGTGCATAGAGAGCATCGAGGTCTTTACGCGAAGCGATAACTTCCATCTTTGCTTTTTGTACAGAAATTTTTGCCTCTTTTATAATCTCTGGTAAATCGACGCTATCCATCTCTACAAGGAGTTCTCCTTTTTTGACCCACTCTCCCTCATCTGTATGGAGTGCCTTAATTTTTGAAGCAGTGAGTGCTGTAATGTTGTAAATCTCTTTTGCACCGACATTTCCTATGCCAAAAGTTTGTAGTTGCATATCTTCTCGTGTGGGAGTGAGTTTTGCATAGGTACTTTTTGGAATGTAAACTTTGTTGTAAAAAATTGCTCCACCAGCGAGTAGAATAAGAGCGATAAGCGTGTATTTAAGAGTCTTTTTCATTATATTTTTCCTTGAAGATATTGGATTTTGTCAATGCTTAATGTGCGTAAATAGTAAGTTTGGAGTAGCCCTAATTTTGCATTAAGCACTTCAGAAGTGGCATCTAAAACTTCAATGTAAGTAGAAAGCCCCTCTTTGTAGCGTCCATCTAGCACTTTTTTTGTCTGTTGTGCTGAGCTAAGTTGTGCTTTTTTTGCATGAATTGTTTTATTGTATCGTTTCATGTCAAGTAAGGTGTTTTCTACCTCCTCTTGAAGAAGAAGTTTTTGTGAGCGTTTTTGCTCTTTGCTAATTTGTGTAGATATTGCTACTTTTTGTGCTTCTGCTGAAACTCTTCCCCCAGTATAAAGTGGAATATTTACGACAACTCCTGCTGTTGTGGCATCATAGCTATTGAGTGTGTCAAAGTGGTTGTAGGATGCTATGGCGTCAATAGAACCATACCGTTCTGCTTTTGCTGATTTATGGAGTAAAATATTTTTTTCAATCTTTTTCTTTTCAATTTTAAGCTTATAGTTTGCATCAAGTACCTCTTTTTCTATATCTTTAGGCATAGTAAAATCTTCTTGTAAGACGCTCTTTTGGAGGCTAACATTTGCATCTATTTTTTTGTTCATGTAGAGTGAAAGAGAGTTACGAGCTTTATCAAAATTTGCTTGTGCTATTGCAAGGGTATCTTGGGCATTATAAACTGCCGAGAGAAAACGGCTTGCATCTGCTGAGGTTTTAAGCCCTGCTTTTACGAGAGCTTGTGCTTGTGCATAGTAGGCTTTTTTGGCTTGTAAATCTTTTTTACGGACATGTATTGCCTCTCTTTGTAGGACCATAAGCTCGTAAAAAGATTTAATTTTGTAAGCAAGAAGGGCTTTAAAATCCATTAAAGAGAGTTTAGAAATATCTTCGTCTTTTTCACTTGAAGCTATTTTAGAGGTAGTTTTACCAAAGTCCCATAATTTTTGTTTTACATTTATGCCAACACTCCACCCTGTATCATCTTTTGTATGTAAAGCCCCATTTACAGGAAGAATATAGGTCTGTGTAAGATTGTACTGCCCATGTAGATTGACTTGTGGAAGGTAATTGGAATAAGCTGAACGATGTGAAAGCTTTGATTGTGCTATTTTCATCTGCAAAGCGTTCACATCAGGGTAGTTTTGCAGTGTGGTGTCAATAGCCTCATGAAGTGTGAGCGTTTGGGCATTAAGAAGAGAAAAAAGCACCAAAGAGCAGAGCAATATTTTTTTCATGATAAACCTTGTGAGATATTTTTATGGCGTATTGTCTCATAAGTCTGTTAAGGTATTGTTAAAGGATACAAACTATTAAGAGTTTTACTTAAAAGAGCGTTTTTTCAAGTGCTTTTATCTTATAACTCTTTCTATGAATATCACAATATCCATATTTTTTAATCATCTCTATATGGAGTTTTGTACCATATCCTTTGTGCTTGTCAAAATGGTATTGTGGATAGATGAGGGCTTTTTTGAGAATATCTCTATCGTGTGTCACCTTTGCAAGGATGGAAGCAGCACTTACTTCTGCAATATGTGCATCAGCTTTTACCATTGTTTCTAAATTCTTTACACCAAAACTACTGTTGCCATCAAAGAGATAGCGTTGTGCATCTAAAGTAGCCATAATCTCTTCTAAAGCACTTTTTATGCAAGAGGAGATACCTTTTTCATCGACATCTTGTGCAGAAAACTCTACTATATGATAAGTTGCATTTAAAATTATCTCTTCATAAAGAAATTCACGCTTTTTTTCACTGAGTTTTTTGGAATCATTGAGTCCATCTACCGTTGCGTTTAGAATACATCCTGCTACAACAAGATTACCTGCTAAAGGTCCTCTGCCTGCTTCATCAATACCACATAAACTTCCCATCTAATCTCCTAATGCCCAAATATCAAAAGGAATTATATCCACCTTTGCGATTGGATGCGAGATTGAGTTCTCTTTGTTCATGCTAATAACGGTTATCTGTTTGACTCTGCGTGTAAATATAAATGGCTCGATACTCTCTAACTTTTTAAAGAGTCGTCTCTCATCAACAAAAGGTTTACAAAACAAAATAGTGTCATCCTGTGGAAGATAAAAATCTATACCTTCATCGTAATAGCACTCTTTTTGTGATTTTAGTAACTCTAAAAAAACCATATTTTCAAAGAGCCTTGCAAAATTTTTCTCAGTTGAAAGGGCAGTTTTGAGGGAAGTGTCACAAAGATAAATCTTTTTTACAGCACGAGGATGTTCAAACTTTTCAAATTGGTGTATGTAGCCCTTTTTTATTAAGAGTTCAAAAGAGGAATAGAGTTTGTCTTTTGAAATTTTGCGTATGGATTTAAGCCGTTCATACATTGTATAAGCAGAAATTTTTTGTGATATAAATTTTGTAGCTAAAATTACTATATCAAACTCTATGGGCGTTAATGCTAGCTGTAACATTTTTTGGATATATAAAATTCTCTCATCTGCATTGATTTGATGCATAGAAGCAAAAGCACCTAGTTGAACAAAATGATTAAGTGCTGAAGAGTCATATTTATGTTCATAAGCGAGAAACTCTTCATAATCCAAAGGATAAAGATGCAGAGTCTCAAGTATATCAATTTCATAATGAATATCGCTAATAATGATTAATTGTGATACATTTACAAACTCTATATCCTGAATGTAATTATCTAAAACGAGCGTTTGAATTTTATTTGTAAAACAGAATGTGTTAAGTGAGTGATTGAGTAGTTGTATATCTATGCGAATATCTGAACAATCTATGTAAAGATAACTACTTTTTTTTAAACTAAGCAGATAATTTTTTGCTAATTGTGTTTTGCCACTGTTCGTTATTCCATTAATTTGGTAAGATTTTTCATCAATTTGCACTTTTCTTTCATGAAATTTTTCAACAATGAGGTCGGTTTTGTAAAATTCTTCTAATAATATTTCCATTTTTTCCCTTCTTTTTAGAATTATAATTTTATCACTTCCTTATTAAAAGGAAATAAATTTACAATAAAATCACTTTTTACCCCCAAAATCCTTGAATAATTCGAGTGAATGGAGTATAATTCTGTTCCCTTAAATAGTTGGGCTAGGATCCAACGAGTTCTTTAGAAGGAAAAACATGGAAAAAATTCGTTTAAAATTGAAAGCTTACGATCATCGTGTACTTGATAGATCAGTAGCGTCAATAGTTGAGGC
>JALSWC010000170.1 GCA_027060825.1 Sulfurimonas sp. | reverse complement strand
TGATTTGGTATAGTTTGATGATAAAGCTCTCGCTCAGGTAGCATCAAATGTTCTAAAGCCTCTAAGCTTTTATTTGCATCTTTAGCATATTTTTTATTTATATAAGCAGCTTTATAGAGTGCTTCTATCATCATACTGTTCCATGCCGTATTTATCTTTTTATCTATAAATGGGTAAGTTTTCTTCTTACGGATTTTTTGCAATGCTTTTTGAAATGCGTAAAATCCTTCTGGGCGTTTTTGTGTCTCAAAATTGATATGAATCTTATTATGAAAATTTCCTTCATAACTAAAAGCAATGGCATCTTTAATCTCAGTCGCATGAGGATTATGTGTTAACGCTTTGTCTATCTCTTTTTTTGTAAAAGTAAAATACCCACCTTCTTCGCCCATGCTATCGGCATCACTGGCACTAAAATAGAGATTGTGGCTTTTAAATCTCTTCTCTACCATATTGATTGTTTCAGCAACAACATCTCGGTAGAGTCGTTTTTTACTTAGAGCATATCCTCTCACATACTGAGGAATTAACTCTGCCTGATTATAGAGCATTTTTTCAAAGTGAGGAATTTCCCAAGCTGCATCGGTTGTGTAGCGAAAAAATCCTCCCTCGGCATGGTCATATAGTCCACGCAACACCATCACATCAAGCATTGCAAAATAGTCTCTTTTAAGCTCTTTATCATGAGAAAGTTCTGCTAAATTGCCAAGAAGCTTTAATTTTGCTGCCTCTGGAAATTTTTTTCCTCTTCCAAAACCCTCATAAATAGGCTCATACTCCTTTTTCATGGAATTAACCATACTTTTTAAGGAGAGAGTGTTCTTTGATTTTTCTTTTTTCGTTTGTAAATTTTTTGCATTTGCAATGGCAAAGATTTCTTTAGTAAGAGTCTGTTTATCTTCATAGAGACGATGCAGACGCTCTAAAAGTGTATTAAATCCCTCTGCATAACTTTCACGGTGTGGGGGTATATATGTGGTAATATAAAAGACTTTTTTTTGTGGTGTCATAAAAACACTTAAAGGCCATCCACCCACATGTTTTTTATAATTTTTATAGATATTTTGGTAGTAAATATCTAACTGAGGCATCTCCTCTTTATCTACTTTGATGGAGATAAAGTACTTATTTAAAAGTCCTGCAATTTTTTTATTTACAAAGGATTCTCTCTCCATCACATGACACCAATGACAAGTAGAATATCCAATAGAGAGAAAAATAGGTCTATTTTCTCTCTTTGCTTTTGCAAATGCACGAGCAGACCAAGGCATCCAATTTACAGGATTTGTTGCGTGTTGGAGTAGGTAAGGAGAGGTCTCTTTTGTAAGTTCATTTGCATTTAGAATGGAAAAATAGAGAACAAACAAAAGTAATAAAATTTTCAAGGCTTACTCCTTAGACTATCCTTAAATTAGACATTAAATCGAAAGTGCATGATGTCTCCATCCTGCACAATATACTCTTTTCCTTCAAGACGCATTTTTCCTGCTTCTTTTGCTTTAGCTTCTCCACCACATTCAATGAAATCTTCATAAGCAATAACTTCTGCACGAATAAAACCTTTTTCAAAGTCATTATGGATGACGGCTGCTGCTTTTGGAGCTGTTGAACCTTGTCTAATTGTCCAAGAACGAACCTCTTTTACACCTGCTGTAAAGTAGCTCATAAGACCAAGTTTTTCAAAACCTTTATGGATGATTTGCTCAAGTCCTGATTCTTCAACACCTAGTTCATCTAAAAACTCTTTTGCTTCATCCTCTTCAAGACCAATAAGTTCTTCTTCAACTTTTGCACAGAGTTTAATAAGTTCGCAGTTGTTCTTTTGGGCGTGTTCTTTTAAAGCTTTTACATATTCATTATCTTCTAAAAGACCATCTTCATCAGTATTTGCACCGTACATAATCTCTTTATCAGTTAGAAATCTTACTTCATTTACCAGTTGTCTATACTCATCTGTATCTGTTTTGTCAAAGTTACGAGCAAGATTGCCATCACCTAAAAATTCTAAAAGCTCTTCTGCAAGTTCTAAAGTTGATTTTGCACTTTTATCTGCTTTTGCTTGTTTTTTAAGTCTCTCAATTCTATTTGCAAGCACTTCAATATCTGCTAAAATAAGCTCACCCTCGATGATTTCAACATCACGAAGTGGGTCGATGCTCCCTTCATTATGTACAATATTTTCATCTTCAAAACATCTTACAATTTGTAAAATAACTTCTGTTTCACGAATGTTTGAAAGAAATTTATTTCCAAGACCTTCACCTTGAGAAGCACCTTTTACAAGACCTGCAATATCTACAAAATCTAAAGTAGAGTATTGCAACCTTTCAGGATTTACAATTTTTGCAAGTTCATGAAGTCTTTTATCTGGAACAGGAACTACTGCCTTATTGGGTTCAATCGTACAAAATGGGTAGTTGGCCGCCTCTGCATTTTGTGCCTTTGTCAGCGCATTAAAAGTTGTTGATTTACCTACATTTGGAAGTCCTACTAAGCCTATTGCTAATCCCATTTCATACCTTTAAATAATTTTTGCCATTATATCGAAGTAAAATTAAACTTAGGGGCTATACTAACTCTTTTCTTACTATTTTTACTGCATCAACCATATTTTTTAGACTTGGTTTTACCTCTTCCCACTTGCGTGTTTTAAGCCCACAATCTGGATTTATCCATAGTTGTTCTTTTGGCAATACTTCTAAAAGAGAGTGAATTTGTGTAACAATTTCCTCGACTGATGGGATTCTTGGGCTATGAATATCATAAACTCCTGGTCCTACCTCTTGTTTGTATCCCACTTGTGCAAATATTTTTAAAAGTTCATTTCCACTTCTTGCCGTTTCAATGGAAATAACATCTGCATCCATCGCTTCAATAGTTGCAATAATGTCATTAAACTCGCTGTAACACATGTGCGTGTGGATTTGTGTCTCTTTTTTTGCTGAACTTACTGAGAGTTTAAAATCTCTTACTGCAAAAGCTTCATACGCTGAAATTTTTGCTTTTCGGAGTGGGTAACCTTCTTTAAATGCAGCTTCATCAACTTGTATCATTTTTATGCCTGCATTTTGTAAATCATCAACTTCATCACAAATTGCAAGTGCTATTTGTTTGCTAACATCTCCACGAGCCATATCATCACGCACAAATGACCAGTTTAAAATTGTAACAGGTCCTGTGAGCATCCCTTTCATTATTTTGTCTGTTTTGCTTTGTGCATAAGTAATCCAATCTACAGTCATAGGGTTTGGACGGCTAATATCACCATAAATAAATGGTGGTTTTACACAACGGCTTCCATAACTTTGTACCCAACCATTTTGGCTAAAACCATAGCCTTGAAGTTGCTCTCCAAAGTATTCGACCATATCGTTACGCTCAGGTTCTCCATGAACGAGTACTTCAATGCCACACTCTTCTTGAAATGCAACACAATCATCGATATAATTTTTCATCTCTTGAATGTATTTCTCTTGTGAAATATTACTATTTTTAAATTCTCGTCTTGCATGTCTTATTTCTGGCGTTTGTGGAAAAGAACCGATGGTAGTTGTTGCAAGTTCTTTATAGCCTAAATGCTCTTTTTGAATTTTTATTCGTTCTTCGTAAGCACCATCTCGTTCCAATTTTGTGATGTTTTGAGTACGCTCTTGTACTTTTTTATCATGAATGAGAGGTGAAAGTTTTCTACTTTTATTTGCTTCAATATTAGCTTCTAAAAGTGCTTTTTCTTCTAGGTTTAAATTCTCTTTACCATCAAAAAATATTTTTGAAATAAGTGCTATCTCGTCTAGTTTTTCTACAGCATAACTTAACCAGTTTTTTATTTCATCTTTCATTTTTTCTTCATAATGAAGAGTAAAAGGAACATGAAGTAAGGAGCATGAAGAAGAGACTAAAATATTCTCTTTTTTCACATCTTTTGTAATTTTTTCTAAAAGTGAAATTGTGTTATTTATATCAGTTTTCCAAATGTTTCTTCCATCAACTACACCTGCAATAAGCACTTTATTTGAAGTAGCTATAGTGCTAAGAGAATGAAGATTTTCTTCTCCGTGAATAAAATCAAGTCCAATCGCCCAAATAGGAGTATTGAGAAGAATTTTTGTTGCTTCACAAGAGTGTTCAAAATAAGTGATAACTGCTATTTTAAGCGTAGATGATATATTTGATAATTTATCGTAAGTCGGTTTAATGAGACTTAACACTTTAGGTTCTAAATCTTTTACAAATATTGGTTCATCAATTTGTACTGTAATTGTATCATCAAGCTGTGCTATTTCATGGAATAATGCTTCATAAATAGGTAAAATTTTAGAGTAAAGTTCAAAAACATCTCCTCTATCTACTCTTTTTGAAAGTGCTAAAAAAGTGATAGGACCTATAATATTAATTTTTGTTTGAACGCCATGTGCTTTTGCCTCTTTATACTCAGCAATAATTTTTGCTGCGTTTAGTTTGTAGTTATCTTCTAAAGAGAGTTCAGGGACAATGTAATGGTAGTTGGTATTAAACCATTTTGTCATCTCCATAGCTACTGCGTTTTGATTTCCTCGTGCCATTGCAAAGTAAAGTTCTTCCCCTGAGAGATTTTGAAACCTTTTTGGAACTGCTCCAAGTGTGACAGCCATATCGAGCATA
>JALSWC010000169.1 GCA_027060825.1 Sulfurimonas sp. | reverse complement strand
CCT
Organism: Sulfurimonas sp.; assembly: GCA_027060825.1. Taxonomy (GTDB): domain Bacteria; phylum Campylobacterota; class Campylobacteria; order Campylobacterales; family Sulfurimonadaceae; genus Sulfurimonas. Next base: position 16,205 of record JALSWC010000169.1, on the reverse strand, counting down.
GCGAGCATCGCTCCAGTTAAGCCACCTAGACCATAACCCATTCCAGAAAAAAGTTGCTGAGCAAGAGATTTGTTTTTGTAAAGATGAAAAAGGTAACTAATGGCTGCTGAGTGAAAGAGTGCAAAACTCAAAGCATGAAGTGATTGTGCAAAAAATAGCACAGGTAAATTTGTAGCAAATGCAAAAACTAAAAACCAACGAAGCGTAGTGGCAAGCATGGTAAAGCGTAAAATATTCAAGAGATTTCCATAGAGTAATTTTGCTTGAAAAAAGAACATAATTATCTCAATAAAGACGCCAAAACTCCATAAGTAAACTGTCATATTCAGGCTAATGCCATGGTCTGTTTCATAAATAGTAAAGAAGTTATAAAAAGAACCAAAACTCATCTGCACAAGCACCAAACCAAGCCATAACTGCCAATCTTTTATGATGCTAATATTCTCATTTTCACTCTTTTTTGTAACTCCTATCTGCTCTTGAGAAGAGACCTGCTCTACTCTAAAGGCAACAACTGCCGTAATGAAAGTAAGTGCTAGTAAAAAATCAAGAGCAATGTATGCAGAGCTTAAAAATTTCACCAAAACAAGAGCGATAACAATAAATCCAATAGAACCAAAAAGCCTTGATTTTCCATAGCGTTCTTTTCCTATGGAGTGTAAGGCAATAGTCTCTACAAATGGCAAAATAAGACTCATACCTACGCCCATCATAATATTTGACAAAAGGAGTGCATAAAAATGGTGTAGAGTAAAGAAAAAAGAGAGAACACTCAAAACAACTAAGAGGAGAGAAGCTTTAAAAATAGTAGAGCCTAGAGTGACTCCACGCATAAAGAGGAAGGGAAGCACAAAACGCACAAGAGGGGCAGATGCAAAGATGATGCCTATTTCACTCGCTCCATAGCCTACACTGCTTAAAACTTTAGGTAAAAAGATAATGTAAATACCAACAATAGAAAAATAAAAATAGTAAAAAAATGATAATAGTTGAAACATAAACGCAAATATAGCATTTTTTATAAAGATTTATGTTAATATCTTTATATTAATTTTTTTAAAGGGAATATTTAATGTTATTAGAGATGAAAGAGAATGACTTTATTGTATCTAAAACAGATACAAAAGGTCGGCTGACCTATGTCAATGAAATATTTATGACTATGGCAGAGTACACAGAAGAAGAACTGCTAGGTAAACCTCATAATATAGTTCGTCACCCCGATATGCCAAAAGCTGTTTTTAAACTGCTTTGGGATCGCATTCAAGCAAAAGATGAGATTTTTGCCTATGTTATGAACAAAACAAAAAATGGCAATAGCTACTGGGTTATTGCAAATGTTACCGCTTCAACAAACGACAGAGGCGATATTATTGGCTACTATTCTGTGCGAAGAAAACCAAAAGCTTCTGCCCTTGAACTCATTAAACCTCTCTATGCAAAAATGCTTCAGGCTGAACGAAGTGGTGGGATTAGTGCTGGAGAAAAAGTTTTAAACGATTTACTATTTGAAAAAGGAGTATCTTATGATGAATTTATCATCTCTATTCAAAAATAAACAGGCACTTCTGCTTTTTGTAACACTCCTTGGTGCTTCAATCTATGCTCTTGTCCTTGCAAGTTATATCTTTGCAATCATTTTATTTATGTTTTTACTTATCTCTTTGTTTATGCCATCAGATGCAGGAGCAACAAAATCAACAAGCTTAATACAGAAAATGAAAAAAGTTGTAGATGATGCAGCAAAAGGGAATCTTGAAGGGCGTGTTACACATATACCAGAAGATAATTCTGAAATATCAGCCTTTGCATGGTCAATTAACAATATGCTAGACCAAACAGAAGCTTTTATGCGTGATGCAACAACTACTATTGAATCTGCTTCAAATGGTAAAACATATAGAGTTGCTTTTCCACAGGGGCTTCATGGAATTTATAACTATGCCTCTTCACAAGTAAATGCTGCCATCACTTCCATTGCAAGCGGATATGAGACAAAAATGGTCGGGGAACTCTCTCATGAATTTACACGCCTTGGTGGAGGCGTTGCTCGTGGTCTTGGAATTTTACAAAACGACTTACTACAATCTTCTGATAATGCACAAGATATTGTAACTATATCGGCACAAACAGCAGATCAAGCGAATGAAAATCTTTCTAGTGTTGTAGATATTACACAAAGGCTCTCTACTCTTGTTGAACTTATTGCCTCTTCTCATGAGGGAATTGTTAGCCTTGAGAGCCGCTCTCATGAAATATCTGAAGTAATAGGTCTTATTAAAGACATTGCAGACCAAACAAATCTTCTTGCGTTAAATGCAGCCATAGAGGCCGCTCGTGCAGGTGAGCATGGTCGTGGCTTTGCCGTGGTTGCTGATGAGGTGCGTAAACTTGCAGAGCGTACACAAAAAGCAACAAATGAGATAGAAATCACCATCTCAACGCTCCAACAAGAGGCAAACGATATGCGTGGTAACTCTGATGAAATAAGTGATATTGCCCAAGCATCTAACACTGCTATCAACTCATTTGAAACAGCCTTTACAGAGCTTAACTCTCTTGCAAAAGGTTCCAACAGTGTTGCAATCAGAATCCAAAATCGTCTCTACACAACCCTTGTAAAAGTCGATCATATTCTCTTTAAATCAAATGCCTACTCTTCAATTCTTTCACAAAACAAAAAAGCAGAGTTCCCTGACCACTTTAACTGTCGTCTTGGAAAATGGTACCAAAGTACTGGTGCAGAACGATTTGGTAAAACTCCATCATTTAAAGCGATGGATTCCAGCCATGCAGTTGTACATAACAGCGTCTTTAAAAATATGGTTTTTGTGAATGATGGTACAGTTCTCAAATATGACCATCCAAAACAGATTGTACAAAATTTTACTGTTATGGAAGAGGCATCCAGTAAATTATTTCATGAACTTGATGCAATGTTAGATGAGTATGAGAAAGTACAAAAAGGTAAGTAATATTTACCAAACATTAACTTATACTTATTATAATTTCAACATCTCAATTATGTTTTCCCCCTTTCATAAGAAGAGATAAAATACTCCTATAAATTTTTAAAACAGCTGAGTTTTCCCCCTTTTTTACTCTCAGCTGTTTTTCTTTCTAACTTTTTCATTCAAACTTATGCTAAACTTCCCTTATGAAAATTATTCTCTCTACACTTAACTCAAGATTTACCCATAGTGCCATTGGACTTCGTTATATTTATGCAAATATGCAAGAGCTTCAAGCAAATACAACTATTTTAGAGTTTAGTATTAATGATGCTATACAGACTATTGCCGAGAAACTTTTACTTAATGCTCCTGATGTTATAGGGCTTGGAGTTTACATTTGGAATGCTTCACATATTCGTGAGCTTATTCACATCCTTAAAAAAGTCTCTCCTGAGACAATCATCGTTCTTGGTGGTCCAGAAGTGACCTACTTGCCTTTTCGTGTCAATTATGATGATGCAGACTACATCATTCAAGGCGAAGGGGATGTAGCATTTTACAATTTATGCAAAAATATCATCTTAAAAACCCCACAAGAACGCATAAGCAGAATGAGCCTGCCAAATCTAAAAGAGATAAAACTCCCTTACAAACACTACACAGATGATGACATTAAAAACCGTTACATTTATGTAGAAATTTCACGCGGTTGTCCTTTTGAGTGTGAGTTTTGTCTCTCTTCTATGGATGAAAAGGTGCGTGCTTTTAATCTTGATGAAGTGCTTTATGAATTTGAAATACTTTGGCAAAGAGGGGCTAGAAACTTTAAATTTGTCGATAGAACTTTTAACTTAAATATGAAATCTGCCAACAAAATTTTAGACTTCTTTTTAGACAAAGAGCCACCCTATTTTGCTCACTTTGAAGTTATCCCTGACCATTTTCCAGCATCACTAAGAGAGAAAATTCAACGATTTCCTCATGGAGCACTGCAACTTGAAATAGGCATACAAACCCTTAATCTTGAAATAGCAAACAACATCTCAAGACAACTCAAACTTGATAAAATAAAAGAGAACATTAAATTCTTAGAGAATGAGACAACAGCTCATATCCACCTTGATTTAATAGTCGGACTCCCTGGGGAGAGTTTAGAGAGTTTTGGAAACAATCTTGATGAGTTGATGCAGATGAGTAGTTGTGAGATACAAATAGGCATACTTAAAAAGCTCTCAGGCACACACATTACACGCCATGACATCACACATGGTATGGTTTATAGCAATATTCCTCCCTATGATATTTTAAAAAATTCTCAGCTTAGTTTTAAAGATATTCAGATTATGAAACGATTTTCACGATTTTGGGATCTGTTTTACAATAGTGGTAACTTTAAAAGCTCTCTGCATCTACTTTGGGGTAAAGAGAGTGCAAAGCCACAGGTCTTTAAAAACTTTTATGCCTTTGGTTTGTGGATATATAAGCAGACAGATTCTACTTGGAAAATTTCACTCCAAAGACAAGGAGAACTTCTTTTTGACTATCTTAGTGAAGTAAAAAGAGTGGATGCACAAACCATCGCAGATAAGATGCTTCATGATATGATGAAACTCAAAGGGCGTGCAATACCTGCCTACCTAAAACCATACTCTACAAATTTTCAAGTAGATGCAAAACTAGGAACTTCTGGTTTTAATAAAAGACAAATATAAGTATAATGTGCTAAAATATTTAAAATTAATAAAAGAGGAACTGTAATGTTTGGATGTAAGGCAAAGATAGAAAAACTTGAAAAAGCCTATAAAGAGAGAATAAGAAGTCTTGAAAATGAAAATAATTCACTAAGAAATCAGATTCATCAGCTTCAATCAACTCAGAGTGTCACAAAAACAGAAGATTCAAGAGTGAGTCGTCTTGAAAATATTGTGATTAACAGTTACAGCAGTGGTACAAACTTCTTGCAAGGAACCATAGAAGAGAACCTCCAACAGCTTGAAGAGATAAACGAGCTTAATGCAAAAACAAATACTAGAATGGCAAATGTCAATACTCAAACGCAGGAAATTTCTTCTACTATTGAAAATATTCAAGAGCATGCAAATACCCTTGGAGATGACTCTAACTCTCTTAACGATAGCGTTATGTCAATTGCAGAGATTATTAATCTCATTAAAGACATTTCAGACCAAACAAACCTACTTGCACTCAACGCAGCCATAGAAGCAGCGCGTGCAGGAGAACATGGACGAGGATTTGCAGTAGTTGCAGATGAAGTTAGAAAACTTGCAGAGCGTACACAAAAAGCAACGCAAGAGGTAGAGATAAACATCAATGGTCTTAAACAAAACTCAAACTCTATGATGGAAATCAGCAATACATTTGCCGATGAAACAGGTAAAGTGATGGAAATTCTCGATAGCTTTAGTGATAATCTTAATCTTGTTGTACAAAATAGTAATGAAATAAAAGCAAAAACAGAGAACCTTACAAATGAATTTAATGTAAGCAATGGAAAAATCGACCATATCGCACTTAAAATCATAGGGTATAAAGCTATTATGGCAAAAGAAGAAGTAAGCATTACAGATGAAAATAGTTGTCGCTTTGGTAGATGGTTCTCTCAAGTCTCAGCAACCCTACTGAAAGGAAACTCACATATAGCAAGCATCTCCAAACATCATGCAACAGTCCATCAAGGACTTAAAACAGCTATGAAAGAGGCAAAACAGGGTGACTTGAATGCAGCGCTTAATACACTTGAGAAAGTAGAACATTCAAGTGAGGTAGGCTTTGAAGAGCTACTCTCTGCAGTACATGAAGCAACTGCAAAAAACAGATAGTTTATAAAACTAAACTCTTAGAATCCTCTGGAGTTTAGCCCCTTTGTAAGTGCATCATTTATCTCTTTGATGTACTCAGGATTTCTCTTCTCTAACTCTTTATCGAAGTTAATTATAAGGTCTTTATTTGTATTTGGATGCCTACATAGACGCAATAAAACTTCTTCATATTTATTAAATTCAGGATTAGCTCGAATGCCTAACTTATGGGAAATAATGCCATGGTATTTTAAAATAAGAGTAAGAGCATCTTGTAGCTCTTGCGTAGTTGATTGTCTATTTCGCACAACTTTTATAAGAGTGTCCCAATCATATTTTGGTTTTGGTGGTATTGGAGAAGTGTAACGCTCTTTTTTCTTCTGTTTTTCTCTTCTGTTTTGAGATGTATAAATAAAAAACACAACTAGTATAACAAGAATTGCACTTAACCCAGCTAGTGATTTTACTAAAAGGACTATATCCATTAACAATCTATTTTGTAGTCTCTAACTCTACATCAATAGAGAGAGCTTCAACATCTCCATCAACCTCTTTTTGAATGTTAATAGCTTTTACCCCAATGTACTTTTTCACTACTTCAATAATCTCTGCTTTCATCTCATCCATAAAAGGAAAAGCATTTGTATTTTCTCTATCAGAGACAATAGCAATAGTAAGTCTATCTTTTGCCGTTTTTGCACTGTTTTTTTTCTTAAAAAAGGAGAACATTATTGAAAAATCCCCTTCATCTTTTGCATAAAACCTTTTTCAGGTGATTCTATATTTTCCAAAGCAACCTCTTCCCCACATAATCTAGCAGCAACTCGTTTATAGGCTCTTCCTGAAGGAGAATTAGAATCAAGCACAACAGGCTTTCCTTGGTTTGATGCATCAATAATTCCCTGATCCTCAGGAATTTTTCCAATAAGAGGAATATTTAAAATATCTAAAATATCTTCACTACTAAGCATCTCTCCACTCTGAACCATTCTAGGGTTAATTCTATTGATAATAAGATACTTTAAGACCTCTCCACCATCTTTTACTTTTTGACTTTTTGAATCAAGAATACCAATAGCACGATCAGCATCACGAATGGAAGAGACCTCAGGGTTCACAATCACAAGAGCACGGTCTGCAAATTCTATGGTATGCTCATACCCACTCTCAATTCCAGCAGGTGCATCTAAAATCACAAAATCATACTCTGCTTTAAGGTCTGTCACGAGTTTTAAAATCTTTTGAGAATCTAAAATAGACTTATCTTTTGTTTGCGAGGCTGCCAAAAAATGAAGATTTGGACTCATTTTACTTTTAATAAGAGCTTGTTTAAGTGACACTTCGCCATCCATAACCTGCACCATATCATATACAACACGGTTCTCAAGACCTAAAATCATATCGAGATTTCGTTGCCCAATGTCAAAATCAACAACAACACATTTTTTATTTTTTAGAGCAATTCCCAGCCCAACATTTGCGGTACTTGTTGTCTTACCAACACCACCTTTTCCACTAATTACTGCTATGACTATACCCAACTTGTCTCCTTTAATACAGGTGTTATTCTTATTTCATTGTCTTGTAAATCTACACGATTTAATCTCTCTTGCAAATAGCGATTATCTACTTCCACATCATTAAAAACAATATTTGCTTTTGAAGATGCCTTAAGCATCATAAACTTTCCACGGCATCGAATAGAACCCTCAACTATCTGTGTCACAATGAGATTACCATCAATGTCGATGCTCCCCCCACTATTAACACGGTTTAAAAGAAGTAAATCTCCCTTAATTTTAAGCTCTTGTCCACTCCGTACAAGTTTATCTATAACCTTTAAATTATCTTCTACTTCTGATGTGCAAACAACACTTTTTTGCTCTTTTGTAGGATACAACCTTGCATCTACAATATATGTTAATTGTTTTTCTTTTAGATAATTTTCAATCTTTGTCGTTACACGCCCGTGTAAAGAGATAAGATGTTTTCTAAAAAAAACATAGTTTTTCTCCAAAAAAGCAAGTGTCTCTTCTTCATTCGTAACATTCACTTCAAATACTTTTATAGCGTACTGTTTTGTTTGCAAAAAATTTCCTTAAAAAATGTATGTTATTTTATCTTTTTTGTAATGAAAGTTGCCTTATTATTTGATATAATAGACGCAATAGCATCAATAACAATTTTACACTCAAGGTTAGCACATGAAACATCTCTCATTTGATTATAAAAACACCATAGAACTCAAGCGTGCTACAAAAGAGGCACAAAAAAGCTGTTATACAGCACAGCTTATTCAGCTCTTTACAGCATCTACCCAGCCAAAAAAAATAGAAAAAATTCTTACTAAACTTGCAAAAAAGTTTCCTAAAGCTACTATTATAGGGACAACCACAGCAGGAGAAATTTCTCATGGAAAATTATATGACAATAGTTCAATCGTAAGTATTTCACTCTTTAAAGAGACAAAACTACAAGCAACTTATGTCAAAAACATCACAAAAAAAACTGCACAAAAGATGACAAAAGCAATCTCTCTTCAAGATACCAAGGCATTGATTGTTTTTAGTGAAGGGTTAAATGGAAAAGATTATGAAGGGTTTATTCAACATCTTCAATCTGACAAAAAGAAGTTTCTTATCTCAGGTGGTTTAGCAGGAGATAATTTTCAACTCAAACAGACCTATATTTTTCTTAATGGAAAAATATATGACAAAGGGAGTGTGGGTGTATCACTCTCATCAAAAAAACTATTTGTACAAAATAGATACAACCTCAACTGGACACCTATTGGCAAAAAGTTTACACTAACAAAGGTAGATGGCAATAAAATTTATGAAATTGATGGAGAAAATGCCGTTTCACTCTTTAAAAAATATCTTGGAAAAGAGATTTTTGACAATAATGCCACAGCACTTCCAGATTTTCAACTCCTTTATAAAGAGGGAAATACCCTTGTGGCTCGAACACCTTTAGGGGTAGAAAACGGCAATGCCATTGTTACCGCTGCTCCCGTCAAAGAAGGACAAAAATTTCAGTTTGGTTTTTCAAATGCAACGGCTGTTGTTCATGGCTCAAATCTTATTAGCAATGATTTAGCCAAAAACAAAATAGAAGCAATCTATCTTTACTCTTGTATTGCAAGAAAAACGCTTTTAGGAAAAGAGCTAGAGCAAGAGTTCACTGCGTTTGAAAATTTAGCACCAACAACAGGTTTTTTCACCTATGGGGAGTTTTATTCTGCTGACACAAACAATACACTACTCAACTGCACCACAACTATTTTAGCCCTTAGCGAAGAGTCAAAAAAGATGAAAAAAAGAGAGCGTAAAACTTTCAATACAGATGCTGTTTCTGAAAATATTACCTTTAATGCCTTAACCCATTTTATTGAGAGAACCTCTTTAGATTTACATGAAAATGCAGAACTTTTAAATCAGTATAAAGAAGCAGTAGATGTCACTTCGCTTATCTCAAAAACTGATGTGCATGGGACGCTTACCTATGTCAATGAGAACTTTTGTAGAGTGAGCAAATATGCAAAAGAGGAGCTTATTGGACATAATCACAATATTGTACGAAATCCAGAAGTTCCAGACCTTCTCTTTAAAAAAATGTGGCAAACAATAGAAAAAGGAGATATTTACAGAGGCTCTTTTTCAAATAGAGCAAAAGATGGCTCACTTTACTATGTCGATGCAACCATTATTCCTCTATTTGATGAGTATGGAAAAGTAAAAGAGTATATGGGTATTCGTCAAGATATAACAAAGCAGATGCAAGCAACACAAAAAATTCAAGAGAAAGAGAGACTTATTAAAGCTATTTTTGACAACCAAGATAGTGTCGTTATTTACGCATCAAGAGACAAAAAAATGCTCTACGCAAATAGAAAACTTTTTGAGTACATCAACTTTACAACACTCGATGAATTTAGAGCAAAACACTCTTGCATCTGTGACCTTTTTGAAGAGGAAGAGGGGTATATTTATACAAAAAAATATCCAAATTGGATTGCCGATATTGAGCAACATAAAATAGCAGAAGAGAAGGTAAAAATAGTTGCAAAAGATGGTAAAGCACATATTTTTCATATCTCAGTAAGCCAAATTAATAGAGAGTATATCATTAATCTTAATGACATTACAATCCTTGAAGAGGCTCTTAAAAAAGCCCATCTCTCTGAACAAACAAAATCACTCTTTTTAGCAAATATGTCTCATGAAATCCGTACACCACTTAATGGTATTTTAGGTTTTACAGATATTTTAAGTAAAAAAGAGTTTGATACAGAGACAAAACGATATATTGATATTATTAACAAAAGTGGGCAGACACTTCTTAATGTTGTTAATGATATTCTTGATTTCTCAAAACTTGAGAGTGGAGAGTTAGTTATTGCTCCAACAGAAGCAAACCTTTTTGATGAGATGGAAGCAGCTGTTGCAACATTTGCCTCTGTTGCAAAAAACAAACAGCTTCACTACCTCACCTACATCGATACAAATATTCCAACAATTCTTCAATGTGATGTACAAAGAATTAAACAGGTACTTACCAATCTCATTAGTAATGCCATAAAATTTACACCTCAAGAGGGTACTGTTTATGTGAGCATCGAACTCAAAAAACAAGAGGAGAACAAAGCATATATAACTGTTAGTGTAACTGATACAGGAATTGGCATCAAAGAGGAAAAAATAGATACGATTTTTGATGCATTCTCACAAGCTGACAACTCCATTAGCAGGGAGTTTGGAGGAACAGGGCTTGGTCTTTCTATTAGTAGTCAATACATCAAAATGATGGACTCACAACTTCAAGTAAAAAGTGACTATGGAAAAGGAAGTGAATTTTATTTTACCATTGCCTTACCTATTATAAAAAATGAGTACAAATACAATACACTCCTCAATAAAAAAGGGATACATATTCAACTGATGCAAAATGATGATAAAGATATTTGTGGTATTAATAATATTGTTAAAAATTATCTTGACACTTGGCACTCAAACTATAATGAAATCTACTCTTTTGAAAATGTCACTGCCCAAACAGATATTTTAATTATTTGTGCAAAACTTTTTAATAAAACACAGTGTACAAAAGCACTTGAAAAATACAAAGGGTTGCATCTTATTTTTATAGAAGATACCCAAACGCATATTGAGTGTAATCATAAAAGGTTTTACCCATTAGAGCAACCACTTACGGGTTCTATGCTTTTTGATAAAATTATTTCATTAACACACTCTAAACATCCTATAGATACACAAAGTACAAAAACTCCACAAACGCAACGCTATGAAGGAAACTTACTTGTTGCAGAGGACAATGAGACAAATCAGATGCTTATTTCCATAATGTTAGAAGAGCGAGGCATTCATTTTAGCATTGTAAACAATGGTCAAGAGGCAGTTGAAGTAGCACTCCAAAAAAATTATGATTTAATCTTTATGGATATAAATATGCCTATTTTAGATGGCATTAGTGCAACAAAAGAACTACGAGAAAAAGGCTACACAAAACCTATAGTCTCACTCTCTGCCAATGTAATAGAGTCTGATAAAATCTCATTTAGAGAAGCAGGAATGAACGATACACTCAACAAACCACTTGTTCCAAAAGAGCTTGATGCTATTTTAGAAAAATATCTTCAAGCACCAAAAATACAAGAGCAAGAGAGCGTTTCGATAGAGGGTGATAATATAGATATAGAAAATATTGCTAAACAACTCGGCATACCAAATCAGACTGTTATTAAAACACTTCTAAGCAACTTTGGCATAACAGCACAAAAAATATGCCAAAAGCTTCAAGAAGAGCCTATTAACCCTGAAATTCTCCATACACTTAAAGGTGTTTCAGGAAATATGAGATTTGAAAAATTGTATAAATTAACGCAAGAAGTAGAAGCTGATTTTAAAAATTTATCGCAAGAGGAGAGAGAAAGATACACTGCAATATTTGTAGCACATCTTAAACATTTAGAACTTGAAATAGAAAAACTAGCCTAAATAAAGAGGTAATTTTCACCTCTATTTTGTAGTTTTTCTATGCTCTGCTGGACGCGTTCATAAAGCTCTTCAGCAGAGCCACTCTTAGCATCTACATCTTGAAATACTATGGAAATATCTATGGCTTTAGCAAGTTGTTTATGCTCTTTTAGCCCTTTTTTCAACTCCATATAAAGATTTTTCATCACTTTAATATCGTAATTTTTCACAAGTATCGCAAAACTAACACCATGCAATTTTGCAACAATAGCCCCTTTTGGAGCAAGCTCTTGCAGTAGTTTTGCAAAGGTACGAATAATTTTATTTGCTGTGTAATATCCGTAGATTGAATTAATTTTCTCAAATCTATTGATTTTGATATAAACAAACCAAAAAGACTCTTTTTTTACTGTTTTTTGCTTGAGCATTGTATCGAAATAGAGAGAATTTGAGAGTTTTGTAAAAGCATCTGTAACAGTTAATTGTGCTAGTTTAAACTGCTTATGTTTTATCTCTTCAAGATAAGCGACATTATTCAAATGTGTTTTCACTCTTGCTTTGAGTTCTACACCATTGAAAGGTTTTGTAATATAATCCACACCACCCACTTCAAATGCCTTTGAAATATACTCTACATCTACTTGAGCCGTAAGAAATATAATGGGAATATCTTTTGTTTTTTGGTTATCTTTAAAAATCTTACATACACGAAAACCATCTACTTTTGGCATATTTATATCTAAAAGTATAAGGTTTACACTATGTAATTTAACAGCTTCAACAGCCCCTTGTGCATCAAGAGCAGTAAGAACCTTATAACCCTCTTCTACTAAATATACTTTAACAAGCTCAATATTAAAAGCTTCATCATCAACAACTAAGATTGTAAAATTATTATTCGTTTTCATACAGCAATCAAAAAACAGATGGTATTAGTCGTTTTGTATTTTTCATATACTCAATATACGCAGGATTATGACACTTCCAAAGGCTCTCTTCATAGAACATTTTTATAAACATAGTGATTAAAAGTAAAAGATAAACAGCAAGTTCATAGTATGTAAAGTAAATAATAGCAAGACCTAACATCCCTACAAGAACAGAGAGATACATAGGATGACGGATGTAAGCATAAATACCTGTTGTCACAAGTTCACAATTCTCTTTAATAGCAGGACGGATGTTAAAGTTACCACTTTTATGTTCATAAATCCCTAAAAGACCTATAATTAAACCTATAAGAGCAATAAAAATTCCTATATAAGGATGAAGTGTTGGTGCATCTAATGGTAAAATCATCAAAAAGATGAAAAAAAACTGTAATCCGACTAAAATTCTACTTATCATACGCTATCCTACTTTTTTGACGATATTATACTTGAAAAAACAACAAAAGTAAGTGAAGTGAGGACAGTTACGAAAATAATAGCATAGCCAGTAGGTAAATCAAGGTAATATGAGCCAATAAATGCGAGTAAAATACTTATGATAATGCTGAAATATTTTTTGAAAAAGTTTAGTTTAGGATAGCAATAATAAGGGGAATAGATGTTAGAAACTGATATAATCGCATATAAAAAATGGTTGGTAAAAAATGATTTTTAAAACAGTAATATTCTCTTTTGTAGTAGTAATAACTCTATTTCTATCTGCATGCAACTCTTCCTCCTCTACTAATGCTCAAAAATCTTATGTAGCACCACCTTTATTGACCCCTTATCTTCAAAAAAGCAATCTAAAAGCCATTATTCCTCTTTATCTATTTCCAGGGACACATCCTCAGGTTTGGCAAAGAGTTCTTGATTATAAAGCAGTAAATAAAAATATAGATATGGTTGTGATTGCCAATCCTGATAATGGTGATTTTACAAAAGTCTCTCATTCTTATTTAAAAATCATAAAAGATATGAATAGTACGGGTATTCGAGTTCTTGGTTATATTCATACTTCTTATGGGAAAAGGGATATAAACGATGTTGAAGCAAATATAGACTCTTGGACACAATTTTATAAAGATGCTGGAGTAAGTGGTATATTTTTTGATGAAGCACCTTCTAAAAATGAGAAAAATTATATTAACTATTACAAAGAACTTTACTCCTATGCAAAAGCGAAGGGCTATAATTTTATTGTTTTAAATGCTGGAACAAATGTTGATAATACTTATATCGATAATAATGTTGCAGATATGATAATTAGCTATGAAAAACCAGCACAACAACTTTTTACGGACAAACATTGGACAAAAGAAGGGAAATACACTTCACTAGGTATGTTAGCTTACAATATGAATGATGATAATCTAAATAGAAGTGTAAATATAGCCTTACAACATCATTTTAAATATATCTATTTTTTAAATAAATTCCAAAATGATAAACAAAATAGATGGGGAGCTTTTTCAAAATACCTTTCTCTACAAGCACCTTATTTGGATAATAGTTTTACAAAGATAGTTCAAAACTCTACATTAGAAACACCAGAAGGAAATGCATCAAATTTAAAAAATATTGCAAATAGATATTTTTATTTGCAAGAAAATAAAATGAAATTGAATACTTGTTCTAAAAATAATCAAATTTCAAATAGTATTTTGACTTTTAAAGATAAGTTTATGCTTACCCCTAGTACAAAAAAAGAGTTAAATATGACTCTTGAAATTTCTCATTCGCAAAATAGTAATAATTTTACTTTTATAAATCTTATGAATAAAGAGACAAATAGTTCTCTTTTAAAAGCAATGGATCAAAATAATAATCTTAAAGTTATTATGGGTAAAAAGAGTAAAAATATAGGAAAAATTACAAATAATCCACTTAAAATAAAAATATCCATTAGCAACAATAAACTGACCTTTTCACTCAATGGCACGGTAGTTTTCAGAGCTAAAGATATTTCATCTTTAGATGATAACCATCTCTATTTCCAAGTAGGAACAAGCACACAAGTAGGGTGTGGAGCTATTGCAATTAGTAAGATAAGCTACTAGAAAACAACTCTTTAGAAAAAAGAAGAGATATTAAAAAGGTATTTAGAATAATGAAAAAAATAAACCTAAAAAAACTCCCCATAGGCATACAGACATTTAGAGATATAAGAGAAGAAAACTACATCTACATAGATAAAACCAAAGAAGCTTACGAGCTTATAGAAGATTATAAATACACTCTTCTCTCTCGTCCACGAAGATTTGGTAAGTCTCTATTTTTAGATACGCTTCACTCTATATTTGAAGGTAAAAAAGAGCTGTTTAAAGATTTGTATATCTATGATAAATGGGATTGGGATAGTACTTATCCAGTGATTAAAATATCTTGGGACGGTGATTTGCAAACTACTGATAATCTCCAAAGAGTAGCTATAAATAGTCTTAATCAAAATCAGCTTAGATTAGGTATAGAGTGTGAAGATACTCGAAATTTATCTATGTGTTTTTTAGAACTTATTCAAAAATCATATAAGAAATACAATCAAAAAGTAGTCATTCTCATAGATGAATATGATAGACCTATTTTAGATACTATTGATAATCTTGAACAATCAAAGCTAAATAGAGAGTTTATCAAAGGAATGTACTCGGTGATGAAAGGGGCTGATGCTTATATTAAATTTGTATTTTTAACAGGTGTTAGTAAGTTTTCAAAATCTTCTATATTTTCAGGGCTAAATATGCTAGAAGATATTAGCCTTACTCCAAAATTTGGCAATATCTGTGGCTACACACAAGCCAATGTAGAAAATGAGTTTTTACCCTATCTTGATGGTGTAAATTTGGTAAAAGTTAAAGAGTGGTATAACGGCTATAATTTCTTAAAAAATGATGTCTATAACCCTTTTGATATGCTCAAATTTATCAAGAATGATTATTTATTTGATAATTATTGGTTCTCTTCGGGAACACCTACATTTCTCATTAAACTCATAGAAAAAAATAACTACTTTTTACCAAAACTCTCTAATCTCACGGTAGGGAAACAGATATTAGAGAGTTTTGATATAGAAAATATCAATCTTGAAGTGATACTCTATCAAGCAGGGTATTTGACTATTGATAAGATGATAATTGATGAAGATTTAGATATTATTGAGTATAAATTAAAATTACCAAACATAGAGGTAAAACAGTCTCTAAATAATTACATCATACAAACATTACTCAAAAAAACTGATTATAATAGAGATAAAAAGTCCATTATCATCGCATTAAGAGAGGCAAACTTAGAAGATTTTAAAAATGCTTTTATCTCTATATTTGCTTCAATTCCTTACAATAATTACAGTAAAAATACCATTCCACACTATGAAGGCTTTTATGCTTCTGTTGTTTATGTCTATCTTCAATCTTTAGGCTTAGATATAGTAGGTGAAGATGTGACAAATCACGGTAGGATTGATTTGACAGTGAAGATAGATAAGTATATCTACATCATAGAGTT
>JALSWC010000168.1 GCA_027060825.1 Sulfurimonas sp. | reverse complement strand
CACACACAACAGACATTGAAGTATGGCTACCAGGGCAAAATACCTACCGTGAAATATCTTCCATAAGTAGTACAAGAGATTTTCAAGCACGCCGTGCAAAAATACGCTACAAAAATGGCAAGAAAAATGAACTCGTCAATACACTTAATGGAAGTTCATTAGCTGTTGGTCGCACCATAGTTGCCATTATGGAAAATTATCAAAACGAAGATGGAAGCATAGATATTCCAGAAGTATTAAAACCATATATGGGACTTTAAAAATGGATGGAAAAAAACGAGCAAATCTAAAGCATGGAATGAGCGTGGCAATAGTTCTTAAAAAAGATCAAGACACAGGCTACCTCACCGATGGCATAGTCCGTGACATTCTGACAAAATCACCTACACACCCTCATGGCATCAAAGTCCGTTTGATGAGTGGGGAAGTTGGAAGAGTACAAGAAATTTACTAACTGCTAACACTTCGCTTACACTCTTTTGTCATAATACCGCTATCAAAACACAAAGGATTCAAAATGAATTTAACAAAAATCGTACTATCAGTAGCTCTTTTTGGAGCATTAACATCAGCTATGGCAGCAACTACAACTGCACCAACACAAACACAAGCACAAACAAGTAACACAAATTCAGGTATTGATGCACAAATAACAAAAATTCAAAATGCACCTGCACAAGAGCGTGTACAACTTATGAATCACTTCAAACAAGAACTTTCAAATATGAACCAAGCAGACCGTATGCAAGCTATTTCACAAATGCAAGAGAAAATGCATGGTCATGCTATTGAAGGAAACATGCAACATACTCAACATCAAGCACATAATGAGAAAAAACATGCACAAGAGATGAGTGAACATATGCATCATAGAGAGCAAGAAATGGTTCAAGGAAAACAGAGTGAAGCTATGGAACATATGAACCGTATGCAAACAATGTCTCATTCACAAGAAGGTAGAATGCATCACAGAGAAGAACAAATGCAACAAAGACAAATGGACAACGCAGATAAAATGCAAGCAAAGAATCCTACCCAAAGAGATAATATAGAACAAAGACAAAATACAAACCATACACAAACAAAAACTCAAACTGACAACAGAGAAATGGGCAATAGAAATATGTCTAACAGAGATAGACACTAAAACAAATTATATTTACCCCTTATCTAAAGGGGTAATAAACAAAAATAAATACTTAGGAAAAATATATGAATAAATTTTTAATGCTACTCCTTGCATCGCTCCTCTCAAGCACACTCTTTGCTTACTCCGATACAGATTTGGATGGTGTTGCAGACAGTATTGACAAATGCCCAAATACCCCTTTTAATGATCTTGTAAATAGCTATGGATGTCCAATATCGAAAGTAAAACTCAAAGTAAAAAAGAAGACTAAATGGCATGCTGATGTTATTATTGGCACAAGTTATTCAGGTTCAAAGAGTTCTAACACCTATTCTACCTCTCTTCAAACCGATTACTACTATGAAAATTTTTCACTACAAGCATCTACTTCTTACTACAAAACAGTTGCAAAAGGCTACAGTAATAGTGATGGATTAAATGACTCATTTATAGGAGCTGCCTACAATCTTCATTTTGCTAAACATTTCACACTCCGTCTAGGAACAGGAGCATTACTTCCAACTTATAAATCATCTAGCAGTACAAACAATACTGATTATACAGGTTCATCTACACTAAGCTATAACCTTTCAAAATTTAACTTCTTTGGAGGATACACATACACTTTTATAAACGATACCAGCAGTTCATATAGTTACCAAAATACAAATGCATATACTCTTGGTACGGGATACTATTTTACAAATAACCTCTATATAAGTGGTGCATATAACCAATCAAACAGCGTTTATAAGGGAGATACAGATATAAAAACAGCCTCTCTTTATGCGTATTATGCAATAAATACAAACTATTTCTTAAGCTCAAGTTACTCTCATGGTTTTACTAGCTCTGCAAGCGATAACACACTCTCACTACAAGTAGGCTACTATTTTTAAAAGTTTACAAGGAAAAAAATGAGTAAAAAGATACTACTATTAGAAGATGACTACGAACTTGCCCAAACACTCCAAGAGTTGCTAGAGATGCATAAATATGCAGTAACCCTTGTGCATACTGGTAATGATGCCATTGATGCAAGTTACGAGAATAGCCATGATTTATATGTTTTTGACATCAATGTCCCCGATATGAATGGGATAGAACTTCTTGAAAGTCTCAGAAATGCAGACGATACAACACCCACAATTTTTATTAGTGCTTTAATTGACTTAAATACCATAGCAAAAGGATTTGAAGTTGGTGCAGATGATTACATAAAAAAACCTTTTTTTCCCGAAGAGTTACTTATTCGCATCAAAGCAAAACTCTCACAAGTGAGCAAAGATATAGAGTACAAAAACCTACGCTACTCTCCCCAGAAAAAAGAGCTTTATAAAGATGGAAACATTATTCCCATGGGAGAAGTACAAGAGTGTTTATGCCATATTTTTATGCAAAATATTGGTAATGTTCTTGATAAAAACATTTTAATGGGATGCCTTGTTCATCCATCCGACTCTGCACTGCGTGTGGCCTTAAGTAAATTCAAACAAACAACAGAAATTCCAATAAAAAATATTCGTGGTGTGGGGTATATTCTTGAAAAAAGTTGAAAAAGAGTCCCTCCTTAAAAGTTTTTTTCTCTTCTTTTTCTCCCAATCGCTCCTTATTGGAGCCCTCTTTTTTATAGACTATCAAAAAGAAATACAAACACTTGATGAACAGATATTTTCACAGATGCGTATTTGTAGTTTTGATTTACAATGTAAAGAGTATGGGATAGACTTTGTTCCAAAAGATGAACATGAACTCTACAAGCTCTATAAAAATCACAATGAACTTCATTCCTATTTTACCATTCCTAATTCACAAAATAATTACCTCAAAATTTATCTTAAAAAGAGTCGTTATAATGCAAAAGTAGATACACTAAAACAAAGCCTTTTGTTACAATTTTTACTCCTTGAGATTATCATAGCCCTCCTCTCTTTTGGATTTGCACTTTATGCACTCTCTCCTTTGCGTAATGCGTTGCGTTTAACAGAAGAGTTCATCAAAGATATTTTGCACGACTTTAACACCCCTCTCTCTACCCTGCGTTTAAATATTTCAATGCTCAAAAGTAAATTTGGCGAAACAACACAGATAAAACGCATAGAAAACAGCATAGCAAATATCTTAAATCTTCAATCAAATCTGCGTTCCTACCTCAACTCTCATGTAAGCCAAAAAGAGCAATTTGAACTCTATGATTTTTTACAAGAGAGAGTAAATCTCATTAGCAGTAACTACAAAACTATTCACTTTAGCATGGAACCTATGAATGTAAAACTCTTTACAAATAAAGATGCTTTTAGTAGAATTATAGATAACCTTCTCTCAAACGCAGCCAAGTACAATAAAAACAATGGAACGGTAAATATTCGATATAAAGAGAATACTCTTATTATAGAAGATAGTGGCAAGGGTATTAAAAATCCTAAACGGATTTTTGAGCGTTTTTACAAAGAGCAGGAGCGTGGCATCGGTATAGGGCTACACATTGTCAAAAAACTTTGTGAAGAACTGAAAATAAAAATTGCAGTAGAGAGTCAAATTGGCAAAGGAACACTCTTTTACTTAAACCTTACAGGAGTAAAATATGGCAGCTTTTAAAGAACATGTAAATATTGCAACAGTGAGTGTTGGCGTTGTTGTCATTACACTATACAATACATCGCTTTTAACAATGAACCAAACATTTGTGGCACTTTTTATTGGTATTTTAGGTGGTATTTTACCAGATTTAGATTCCAATAATTCAATACCTGTACGGGGAACTTTTAAGATATTTTCCATTATTATTCCTCTATTGGTACTTATTTCTTTCTTTGGTGTTATGTCAATCTTGACAACAATACTCTTATGGATAGGCTTTTCTATTCTTTTAAGAGTAACATTATTTAAATTAATTTTATATTTTACACGCCATAGAGGAATTTTTCACTCTATTCCAATGGCAATTTTTGTGGGAGAGCTTACCCTGCTCTTCTTTTACTATTATATAAGAACAGATTTAGAAGTAGCCACTATTTATGGTTTCATAATCTTTTTTGGATTTACAATACACCTTATACTTGATGAAATTTACAGTATAGATGCTTTTGGAGCAAAAATAAAAAAATCTTTTGGTACTGCATTAAAACTATATGATAGAAAAAATATTACAGGGACACTTATACTCTATTTACTCATTATTTCAATTTATTTTGTTACACCCCATATAAATATAGAAACAATTATACTTAAACTTTTACACACAATTTTACATATGAAATTTATATAAGAAAAAAATTTAAAAAAGTAACATATGTCACACTCCATTTACTTTCAGAAGAGTAGAATACATCTAACAACTTAATTAAATGGAGTTTTCAGATGTCACAAAATGTTAAATGGTTTAATGAGATAGGTATAGCAGATGTTGCCGAGGTCGGCGGAAAAAATGCTTCTTTAGGAGAAATGTATCAAAATCTAACGAGTGAAGGTGTTCGTGTTCCTAATGGTTTTGCTGTAACGGCAGGTGCTTATGTGCATCTCCTTGATGCAAACGATGCGT
>JALSWC010000167.1 GCA_027060825.1 Sulfurimonas sp. | reverse complement strand
CAAAAACTGCAAAAAGATTTTATGGATGCTTGTAAAAGTGCAGATTTTCTTTTTTTTGCTATTCATCCCGATTTTGAGATTGAATTGGTGAATGAAAAAATAAAGAAATATTTTCATACAGATAAATTTCTTGCTTTTCATGCTGTAGATAGTTTTCATAATTATGAGGTTACGGAAAAAGGAATTGCTCTTTGTTGCATTCAAATGCAAGGGCAGGGAAAAGTCAATACTTTTTATATTGAAGATATTGACAAAGAGGACGCTTTACAAATAACTGCAACATATCTTAACACCCATAAAGAACATTTTCACACTATTTTAGCTGGTACTTGTGCTGGAAATATTGCCAACTTCATTGAAAATCTCTCTCCATTACTTCACTATAAGCCTCTTGACAACATAGTAGGGGGTGTCTCTTCTGGAGATGTAGAGGCTCAAGAACTCCATACTTTTCAGTTTATTGACAATAAAATCATAAAAAATGGCTTTGTTATAGTAAGTTTTGAAAATGTCGAGTATAGTATGGATGTTTCACTCGGTTTTGAACCTTATGGGATTACCTATGAAGTTCAAAAAGCAGATGGAAGAAAACTATATACTCTTGATGATGGAAAGAGTGCTTCTTATATGGCAACCAAAATGTTGGAAAATGTAGGAACAGAAGATAGTAGATATTTGTGGTATGTTCCTTTTTCTGTTTTAAATAAGGAAAAAGGGTATGTAAAATCTGTAAGAACTATTGCAAATATAAAAAATGAATATATAGAACTCTTTGCTCCCATAAAAGAGGGAGAATTTTTTAAGCTCTCTTTTGCAACACCTGAAGACTTGATAGCAGAAGATAAACGAACAGCACGAAGAGTTGTCAAAAAACTACCAAATCCAGAAATTTCATTTAACTTTTCATGTATTGCAAGGCAATATGTTCTTGAAGAGAAACAAAAGCAAGAGATTCAAACCTATATGGATGTTTTTCGTAGTAATCTTTTTGGTTTTTTTACATTTGGTGAAATTGGACCTGATAAAATGTATAAGAGCTTAACATTTTACAATGAGACTTCGTTAGTCGCTACAATGAGGGAAAAATGAGACAAGAAATTAAAATAAAATTATTGCAAAATATGCTAGAAGAGGTCACAAAAAAGTATGATTACTTTATACTCAAACAAGAGCAGATGCTAAAACATACTTATGAGATGGCTACAAAAGATAAACTTACAGGTCTCTACAATAGGCAGTATCTTGAAGATTATTCACAACAGGCTCTTGATAGAATGCAGAGGCATCAGCATGTACTGATTTTAATTTTTATTGACATTGACAACTTCAAATATGTGAATGATACTTTTGGTCACGACGAAGGAGATGCCGTTCTTAAAGAGGTAAGCAAAATTTTTCATGATAGTTTTAGAAAATATGATGTCGTTGTCCGTTATGGTGGGGATGAGTTTATTGTTTTACTAGAAGAGAAAAAATACGATGAAGCAACTCTTAAAGCACTATTGGAAAAAATGGTACAAAGAGTAGAAGAGTCTCTTTTAGAGTTTAAAGTATCTGCATCCTATGGATGTGCAACAGCACCTCATGAAGCACAAGAACTTCAAAAACTTATTAGCATCGCAGACGAACGCATGTATGCACATAAAAGAGCTAAAAAATCAGCACGAGATGGGAGCAATAATGGAAGATGACTATACAAAGGCAGTAGAAATTGCTAAAAATGTCTATTGGGTTGGTGTTTATATGGAAGATGATTCATTTCAATGCCATACTTATCTTATTGTAGATGGCAGAGAGTCTATTTTAATTGATTCTGGCTCTATGATGGAGTTTGAAGCAGTCAAAGAGAAAATCTCTTCTCTTATAGAGTTACAAGACATCAAATACATTATAGCCCACCATCAAGACCCTGATGTTTGTGCCAATATGCCTGCGTTTGAGAAAGTTATAAATAGAGATGATTTAGAGATAGTCTCTCACTCTCGTAACTTTGCACTTATAAAACATTATGGCATCACTTCCAAACATTATGTCATTGAAGCGCATGATTATAGACTAAAAACAGAGCATTTTGATCTCTCATTCCTAACGACGCCTTATGCTCATGCACCTGGGGCTTTTGTTACATACCTTGAAGATGAAAAGGTGCTTTTTAGTAGTGACATCTTTGGTGGAGTTGAGCAGAGTTGGCACTTTTATGCAGATGAAAATTATTTTGATGCCATAAAAGAGTTTCATGAAAATTATATGCCTTCTCAAGATATTCTCTCATACTCTTTAGAAAAAATAGAAGCTTTAGACTTAGAACTCATCGCTCCCCAACATGGCTCAATCATTCAAAAAAAATATATTCAAAATATCATTCAAAAACTTAAAATGCTTAAGTGTGGTCTTTATGTGGATTCTAGTTATGAAATATCACTTATTGAAGCAAAAGAGGAAGAAGAGAGAGAGAAGAAAAAGCTCAATATTGTTTTGGACTCTTTGGAAAACATCATAGTATTATCGACGGATGGAAGAGAACTTAAATATATAAATGAAGCTTTTTTTCGCTTTAGTAAGTTTAAAAATTTTAAGGAGTTTAGTAAAAAGCACAGTTGTATTTGTGATTGTTTTATTGATTATGAAGGAGAACAGTATCTGAAAAAACACTATGAAAATGGAGAGACTTGGATAACTGCAATGCTACATAATCCAGATAAAGAGTTTTTTGCTGTAATGAAAAATAGTGAGGGGCTAGATACTATTTTTAAGACAACGCTTAAACAGCTAGAAAATGATGAATTTTTAGTGAGTTTTCATGATGTGACAATATATCAGGAGAATATGCAGTTTATAGATTTGCTATCACAGATGCATGTTGCCTATTTTGTTATTACAAATATGGATGGGAGTATAGAATCAATAAGTGCATCTCTTTTAAGTGCATTACAAATAGATGATTTTACACCAAAAAAATATAAAAACAGTGATTTTCTAAATAAAAAAGATTTTCATACTGTTTTACAACATATTCAAAATAATGACACATCTGCTCATGAAGTAATAATTCGACACAATGATATTGCAATTCCTGTTTTAGTACAAGGTTACTTTGGAGTAATAAATCATAAAACAGTAAGAGTTGCTGTTGCCATTGATATTCGAGAAGTAAAAAAACTACAAAATGAAGTAAAAGAGCATGACTTAGTGCTTATTCAACAATCAAAAATGGCACAGATGGGCGAGATGGTGAGTATGATAGCCCACCAATGGAGACAACCACTCAATGCCATTAGTGCTGCGAGCATACAATCGAGTATGAAGTATGAGTTAGAGTTACTTACAAAAGAGGATTTTGCTAAAACGCAAGAGTTTGTACAAGAAGAGTGTCAAAAAATGTCAAAAGTCATAGATACTTTTATGAATTACTCTAAAGGTGATGTAAAGGAAGAGACTTTTTATTTTCAAGATGTTTGTGACATTATTATTGAGCTTATTGGTGCGAGAATTGTTGCAACGGGTATTGTAATGGAAAGAGATATAGACCCAAATTTTGAACTATTTGGCAATAGAAATATGCTAGAACAAATTATGCTTAATCTCTTAGCAAATACAGTAGATGCTTTTAAAGAGCATCCAAATTTGCCAAATAAAAAAATTCAAGTCAATACAACAGCAGATAAAAAAATAGAAGTTATAGATAATGCAGGAGGAATTTCAGTGCGAAATTTAGAGAAATTGTTTATGCCATACTTTACAACAAAAGAGCAAGGCAAAGGAACAGGACTTGGTCTTTATATGAGTAAAAAAATTATGAAAGAGCATTTTGGTGGAGATTTATTGTATGAAAGAGTTGAAAATGGTTCAAAGTTTATTCTTGATTTTAACAAATATGCGGGGGGGGGTACTAAATGATTGGTATTAAAGAGTTAGCACAACAAACAAAAGACATTAGCGTTTTATATGTTGAAGATGAAGAGGGTGTTCGTGAACAGACGATGATGATACTGAGTATGCTTTTTGAGCATATTGATGCTGCGTTTGATGGCGAAGATGGGTGGCAGAAATATCAAAAAAGTAGTTATGATCTTGTCCTTACAGATATAAGTATGCCTCGTATGGATGGGCTTGAGCTTACTCGCCATATTAAAGAGCAAGACCCTATGCAAAAGGTTGCCATTGTTTCGGCATACAATACTGCTGATTATCTTTTACAAGCCATAGAATTAGGTGCAGATGGGTTTATTTTGAAGCCTATAAAGATGGATAAAATGCTTGTAAGTATTAAAAAATTAGCAGATGCTATTGTTGCTGAAAAATTTATGAAAAATTACAATCAACAACTCGAAGATGAAGTGGAACAAAAGACACAAATCATTAGAAAGCAGGTTGTTACAGATAAGCTTACTGGTTTGCAAAACCGTTTTGCACTCAATAGTATGCTTGATAATTTAGAAAATGAGAGAAGTCTTATTTTAGTAAATATTGATAATTTTGATAGTGTCAATACAATTTATGGTTATGATAATGGCAATAAAGTTATACAATCTTTAGCAAAACTCATTACTAAAAATATGCTTAGTAGTTCAGAACTTTATTACATTGGAAGTGATGAATTTTGTATTGTTGCTCAAGAGATGGATAGAGAAAAAATCAAAATATATGCAAAAGATTTACAAGCACTTGTTGCAAACTCTTTTGTGGA
>JALSWC010000166.1 GCA_027060825.1 Sulfurimonas sp. | reverse complement strand
AACATTAGAAAACTTTTGAGCAAAATAAAACGAGATGATAGAAATGATGAACTAAATGGGTATCTTTCTAAGCTTTTTAATATCACTAAAATTGATATGACTGATGAAGATATACTTTTGTTTGATAAAGATAGAAAAGCTTATAGATTGTCAGAGTATGGGGATGGTGTAAAAAACTTTATCAATATCATACTGACAATTTTATACGATAAAGAGAGAGTTGTTTTTTTAGATGAAATAGAAAATGGAGTGCATTATACAAAGTTTGATGCAATGTGGAAGATTATTTTTCATTTGTCTCAAGAAAAGAGTGTGCAAATCTTTGCAACAACGCACTCTAAGGAGCTTATAGAATCGTATGCGAGAGTCTCTAAAGAGTTGCAAGATGAATCTGTAAGTTATATAAAAATGACACAGCTTGATGATGGAAATATTATGGCTGGTGTGAGAGATTATGAAATGTTGCAAAGTAGTTTAGAAAATGACCATGAGGTAAGGGGATGGTAAAGGTAGCCATTTGTCATGAAGGGCATATAAATAAATCTTTAGATAATCAGATAATCAAATTATTATTTCAAGATTTGAACTTAGATGTAAATCGAGTAGAATTTTATGGTTTTGGTAGCAAAAGTAATTTTTATAAAAAAGATTATAAAATATATAAAAATTTACAGATGGCAATTGAAGAACAAGAGATTGAAAGGATTCTTTTTGTTTTAGATGCTGATAACGAAAAAGATGATACTACTTTTGGTGGTTATACAAAAACAAATACAAATTTGAAGACTATTTTGTTTGATTTAAAGTTACATAGTATATCTGATATTTATATAAGTTGTAATCCAGTAAATAAAGTAGGTAATATTGAATCTTTGCTTTTATCTACAATATCAAAAGAACAAAAGAAGTGTATAGATACTTTTTTGGAATGCAGTGAATTTAAGGCAAAAGGAAATGACAAAGCACTTTTAGAGCAGATTTATAAGCTTGCCTATCCAAATACTCCTTATAATTTTCAACATAAATATTTTAATGAATTTAAAGAGAAGTTACAAAATTTATTTGTAACAAAATAATTTAACAGAAAAAGGAAAAAAAATGACTTTATACCCAGCGATTGATTTAAAAGATGGAAAAGCAGTACGCCTTACAAAAGGCTTGATGGAGAGTGCGAAGATTTACTCAAATGAACCTTATGAACTTGTAAAGAAGTTTGAAGCTATGGGGGCAAAATGGGTGCATCTTGTTGATTTGAATGGTGCTTTTGCAGGTGAGCCGAAAAACCTTGAACAAATAGTAAAGATTCGAAAAAACTGTAATGTAAAGCTTGAACTTGGTGGAGGTATTCGTGATGAAGAGACTATTCAAAAGATGCTTGAAATTGGTATTGATAGGATTATTTTAGGTTCTATTGCTGTAAAAAATCCACAATTTGTAAAAGATATGGCTAAAAAATACCCTATTGCCGTAGGTATTGATGCTATTGATGGATATGTTGCAGTTGAGGGGTGGGGTGAAGTAAGCTCCATGAAAGCGACAGATTTAGCAAAAGAGTTTGCAAACGCAGGTGTTGATGCTATAATCTGTACTGATGTTTCAAAAGATGGAACGCTCAGTGGTGTGAATGTTGATTTTACTTTAGATATAGCACGAGCAAGTGGCGTGAGTACTATTGCAAGTGGTGGTGTAAAGGATGAAAATGATATAAAAGCACTTATAGCTACCAATGAAGTTGATGGTGTTATTATTGGTAAAGCATATTATGAAGGAAAATTAGATCTAGAGAAGATGTTTAAACTCTTAGATTAATAGTAATACAAACAAAATTTTGATATTATAAGCAAAACAAAATATAAATTTAAAGGATTTCACTTGAAATTACTTGTTGTTGATGATAGTTCTACAATGCGTCGTATAATTAAAAACACTTTGGCTCGTCTTGGATATAAAGATATACTTGAGGGTGCTGATGGAGTTGAAGGATGGGCTCAAATGGATGCAAATCCAGATATTGAGATGTTAATTACAGACTGGAATATGCCTGAAATGAATGGGCTTGAACTTGTAAAAAAAGTTCGTGCTGATGCTCGTTTTAAAGATACTCCTATTATTATGGTAACAACTGAAGGTGGTAAAGCTGAGGTTATTACGGCACTTAAAGCTGGTGTAAATAACTACATTGTGAAACCTTTTACTCCTCAAGTATTAAAAGAAAAATTAGCTGCGGTGATGGGTGTTTCCCAATAATGCAGGAGAACTATTACGAGCTTAGCGTAAAAGTCTCTTCACACCATGATTTGTATGCAGATTTTTTAGCAGATACTCTTCCTATTGGCTTTGAAGAGATTGATGGTGGCTTTATTATTCGTAGTGAAGATAATTTAGAGACTATTATTTGGGGCTTGGAACAGTTTACAGAGGCTTTGCAAAAGGCACTCTCTCAAGATATTGAGATAGAGTGTCAGCAAAAAGAGCTTGAAAATAACGACTGGGTAGAGTCTTATAAAAACTCTATAGAACCTTTGGCAATTGATAAATTTTATATTCATCCAACTTGGAGTGATGCAAATCCAAATCTCATTAATATTGCAATTGATCCTGCACTTGCTTTTGGTACAGGACATCATCCTACAACTGCTTCCTCTCTTCGTGCAATTTCCAAATATGTGCAAGAGGGTGATAAAGTTTTAGATGTTGGTTGTGGAAGTGGCATACTTGGCATGGCGGCTATGAAACTTGGTGCAGTTGTTGATGCATGTGATACTGATCCAATATCAGTTGAAAATTCTATAAAAAATGCAAAATTAAATAATTTGGAATTTCACTCTATTTGGGAAGGTTCTGCTACTAATTTAGATCAAAAATATAGAATTGTTGTAGCAAATATTGTTGCAGATGTTTTGACTTTTATTGCAAATGATTTGAAAAATGTAGTTGATGAAGATGGTATTTTAGTTTTATCAGGTATTTTAGATAAATATGAAAAAAAAGTACTTAATTACTATAAAGATTGTGAAATTATAGAGAAGATAGCACAAGAAGAGTGGGTAACACTCATATTAAAAATAAAAGAGAAATAAAATGGCGAAAAACGAAAATAATAATAAAAACAACAATAATAATTTTTTTAATCAAAATCCACTTATTACATTTGCAATCTTTTCAGTTGTAGTTATACTACTATTTAAAGTAATGGTTGGTAATGGTGCATCCAGTGGTATGGCTAATGGATTAATGGGTGGAAATGGTGCTACTAAAGTAGAAAAAATTGATTATTCTGAGTTGAAATCTTTAGTAAAAGATAAAGCTGTCAAAAAAGTAGAGATAGGGCAAAGTTATATTAAAGCGGTCTCTTCTGATGGCTCTAAAATTTATACAACCCGTGTTATAAAAGGTGATCCAGAACTTGTAAAACTTTTAGATAAAGAAAAAATCGAATATACAGGTTTTAGCGAAAACAATTGGTTTACAGATATGTTCGGATGGCTCTTTCCTTTTCTTATTATCATTGCTATTTGGATGTTTTTTGCTGGACGAATGCAAAAGAGTATGGGTGGTGGTCTTCTTGGAATGGGAAATTCTAAAAAGCTTATTAGTTCAGAAAAACCAAAGACAAAATTTGAAGATGTAGCAGGTGTAGAAGAGGCAAAAGAAGAGGTACAAGAGATAGTTGACTTTTTAAAATACCCTGGGCGCTATGTGGAAATTGGTGCAAAAATTCCAAAAGGGGTACTTCTTGTCGGTAGCCCTGGTACTGGTAAAACACTTCTCGCAAAAGCTGTTGCAGGTGAAGCAGAAGTTCCTTTCTTCTCAGTGAGTGGTTCAAGTTTTATTGAGATGTTTGTAGGTGTTGGTGCTGCTCGTGTGCGTGATTTGTTTGAACAAGCAAAAAAAGATGCTCCGTCTATTATTTTTATAGATGAAATTGATGCTATTGGTAAAAGTCGTGCAGCTGGTGGCGTTATGGGTGGGAATGATGAAAGAGAACAAACACTAAATCAACTCCTTGCAGAGATGGATGGTTTTGGGACAAATACTCCTGTTATTATTTTAGCAGCTACAAATAGACCAGAAATTTTAGATCAGGCGCTTTTAAGACCTGGACGATTTGATAGACAAGTGCTTGTAGATAAGCCAGATTTTGAAGGTCGTGTTAAAATTCTAAAAGTTCATGTAAAAGATGTAAAAATTGATGATGATGTGGATTTAGAAGAGATTGCTCGTTTAACAGCAGGTTTAGCTGGAGCTGACTTAGCAAATGTGATTAATGAAGGGGCTCTTTTAGCAGGGCGTAAAAGTCAAAAAACAGTAAAACAGCAAGATATGTTTGAAGCAGTTGAACGCGCACTTGCAGGACTTGCTAAAAAATCACGCCGTATTAATCCAAAAGAGAAAAAAATAGTAGCATACCATGAGAGTGGACATGCCCTGATGGCAGAGACAACGAAGGGTGCTAAAAAAGTCTCTAAAGTTTCAATAGTTCCTCGTGGACTTGCTGCACTTGGATATACTCTTAATAAACCAGAAGAAGATAAGTTTATGATGCAGATGCATGAACTCTGGGCAGAAGTAGATGTTCTTCTTGGTGGGCGTGCTGCAGAGAGAGTCTTTATTGGTGAAATTTCAACAGGTGCAGGCAATGACCTTGAGCGTGCGACTGACATTATAAAATCTATGGTACAAACTTATGGTATGACTGATATTGCAGGACT
>JALSWC010000165.1 GCA_027060825.1 Sulfurimonas sp. | reverse complement strand
AGTTTTTTTGCTACAAGTTGATTCACAACTTTTGGATTTGCTTTACCACCTGTTGCTTTTAATACTTGTCCAACAAAGAAACCTAGAAGTTTTGTATTGCCTGCTCTAAATTTTTCTACATTATCAGGATTTTTCACAATAATATCATCTATAATAGGAGCAATAATATCTGGGTCACTTATTTGTAACAATCCCCTGCTCTCTACTATCTGTTCTGGCTCTTCGCCACTTTTGCTCATTGTTTCAAAAACATCTTTTGCAATTTTTGTTGATATTGTTTCAGCATCTATCATTTTAACAAGTTGTGATACCTGTTGAGGAATAAATTTCAAATCTTTCAGCTCTTTTTGTTTTAACTCTCTTGCTACTTCATTTGTTACAATGTTTGCGATATTTATAGGACTATTATATTCTACAAGTGCTTCTTCAAAAAAAGTAGATAATTTTTTATCACGGGCTAAAGTATTTGCTACTTCACTATTAAGTTGCAACTCTTTTGTATATTTATCAAAAAGTGCTTCTTCCTCTTTACTCATGGCTACTACTTCGCCATCAATCTGCACTTGTTTAGCTTGTGGCTTTGACTGAGCTTTTTTCTCTTTTGTTTTTTTACCCCAAGAATCTTTTAAACCGACAATTTGATTAAAGACAGGTGTATCATCACTAGAATCTATCGGATCAGTATAAAAATACCCTATTCTCTCAAATTGAAATCTCTCATCAGGTTTTTCTTGAACAATAGCTGGTTCAACAAGAGCATTTTTAATGATTTTCAAAGAGTCTGGATTAAGGTCTTCTATACCCTCTGGTGTCTCATTTTTAAAGAGTCTATCATAAAGCCGTATCTCTACCTCTTTAGCATCTGTTGCACTCACCCATTGGATAGCACTTTTTACCTTGACTCCACTGGTATCAGCAGAACCACTTTTAGAGTCTGGATAATATTCTGCTTTTATCTCTATTATCTTTCCATTTTCATCTTTTATTATCTCTTTACAATTAATAATGTAAGCATGTCTCAATCGTACTGCTTGATTAGGTGTAAGACGGAAGTATCCTTTTGGAGGATACTCTTCAAAATCATCTCTTTGTATAAAAATCTCTTTTGAAAAAGGTAGTTTTCTTGAGCCATCTTTTGGTACATCATGAGGATAGTATGGGGCATCAATCTCTTCAAAACCTTCATAATTTTCAATAGTAACTTTTAAGGGATCAAAAACACACATAACACGAGGTACTTTTTTGTTCAAGTCATCTCTTATACAAAACTCAAGTTGTGCAACATCCACCATAGAGTTTGCTTTTGCTATACCGATTTGATCACAAAAAGTTAAAATAGACTCTGGCGTGTAGCCTCTTCTTTTATAGCCTGCAATTGTAGGAAGACGAGGGTCATCCCATCCACTTACATAGTTGCCTTCAACTAGCTCTAAAAGTTTTCTTTTACTCATAACCGTATAGTTAATGTTAAGTCGTGCAAATTCATACTGATAAGGACGAGGTGGTTGAAATTCTAGGGTATCGAGTACCCAATTATAAATATCACGATTATTTTCAAACTCTAGCGTACAGATAGAGTGTGAAACTCCTTCTATATAATCAGAAAGACAGTGTGCAAAGTCATACATCGGGTATATTGCCCACTCACCTCCTGCTCTAAAATGATTTACATTTCTAATACGGTATAAAAGAGGGTCCCTCATCTTCATATTTGAGGCACTCATATCTATTTTAGCACGAAGAACATGCTCTCCGTCTTTAAATTCGCCATTTTTCATACGCTCAAAAAGGTCTAAATTCTCTTCAATACTACGATTTGCATATTTACTGCGTTTCCCTGCCTCTGTAACAGTCCCACGATACTCTCGTATCTCCTCTTCTGTTAAACTATCAACATAAGCTTTTCCCATTTTAATAAGTTTAATTGCATAGGCGTGTATCTGAGAAAAATAATCAGAAGTAAAGTACAAATCTTCACCCCAATCAAATCCAAGCCACTTAACAGCATCTTCAAGAGCTTCAACATATTTTGTATCTTCTTTTGTAGGATTTGTATCATCCATTCTTAAATTACAATGACCATGATAATCACGAGCTATACCAAAGTTTATAGATATAGACTTCGCATGCCCTATATGTGGAAATCCATTTGGTTCGGGTGGGAATCTTGTAACTATCTTTTTGTATTTACCTGATTGTAAATCATTTTCAACTACTGTTCGTAAAAAATCTTTTTTCTTGCTCATTATTGTTATACCTTTTATTTAAGGCTTGTATTTTAGCAGATGAGAGCTTATAATTAATCAAAATTTTGTTAAAATTACAAAAAAATATTTAGGAATTTTAATGCTACGATTTGCGTTTAGCCCTACTGATGATATGAGTATAGAAGAGTTGCAAGTTGCTCTTTTGAACTTTATTGTGTCAAAACAAAAAAATGAGGATTTTATTGTCCGTATTGACGATATAAATAAAGAAAATTTTGTAGAAATAAAAGAGCAAGAGACATTAGGTCTTTTATCTCTTTTTGGCATCGAGTATTCTCAAGTACTTCATGAAAGTCAAAATGTTCGTTTTCACTCTGCTATGGCACTTGACCTACTCCATAAGAAAAAAGCATTTTCATGTTTTTGTTCTGATGATTGGTTAGAGAAAAAGAGAGAAGAGGCAAAAGAGAAAAATGAAGAGTACCACTATGATGATGCTTGTCGTAATTTACCTGCAGAATTAGTCATTGATAATACTGCTCCATTTAGCATAAGAATTGCAAGACCAAATAAAACAATTATGAACTTTAAGCCTGACAGTGTTGATAGCTTTATTATAATGAATAGAGATAAAACACCTACAGCAAATTTTGCTACGGCAGTGGATGATATGCTCAGTGATATTTCTACAATTGTATCGCAAAAAAAAGACCAAAACAACACAGCAAAACAGATGCATATAAGAGATGCTCTTGGTTATGACAAAGAAATAGAGTATATATATCTGCCTGCCATTGAAAGCGAAAAACCAATAAATATTAAAGAGCTTTTAGAAGAGGGATATTTACCAGAAGCTATTTCAAATTATATAATATCACTTACAATGAAGACGCCAAAAGAGATATTTAAGCTTAATGAAATAAAAGAGTGGTTTAGTGTAGAAAATATTTCA
This sequence comes from Sulfurimonas sp., assembly GCA_027060825.1. Taxonomy (GTDB): domain Bacteria; phylum Campylobacterota; class Campylobacteria; order Campylobacterales; family Sulfurimonadaceae; genus Sulfurimonas. Next base: position 1,592 of record JALSWC010000165.1, on the reverse strand, counting down.
GACTCTTCTACTCTCTTTGATATTGAGAGGCTCAAACATATAAATCAGGAACATCTTAAAATAATGGATGCAAAAGAGTTATCTCGCTATGTTGGTTTTGCTGATGCAGATATTGGAGAGTTGGCAAAAGTTTATGTTAAAAATATCTCTACAACAAAAGAGTTAAAGGCAAAAATAGCTCCTATCTTTGAATCAAAAGATATTCCTGAAGAATTTATACAACAAATTCTTAGCATAAAAGAGAGTATTCAAAAAGCACCCTACTTTGAGAAGTATGATGATTTTAAAAAGTATCTTATGGATGACACTGGATTAGAAGAAGAAAATTTGCTCAAACCATTAAGTATTTTGCTTACAAATGCAGATGATGCTTCAGATTTAGCTAAAATATATAAATATTTGAAAAACTACTTAGGAGAAATTACAAAATGTGTGCAATTATAGAAATTATACAAGGTATTGGTGGTATTTTTATCACTTTAATTAATGTTTATATCTGGGTTATTATTATTACAGCGCTTTTAAGCTTTGTAAATCCAGATCCCTATAATCCAATTGTTCAATTCCTTTACAGAATAACAAACCCAGCATATAGTCTTGTACGACGATTTATGAGAACCGATATGAATGGCTTAGATTTTGCACCACTTATTATTATTGTAGGGCTACAAATTATCGTAGTTATCTTATCTACTCTACTTTACAAGCTCTAAATTTTTAAATAACAGTAGCCTTGAGCTATTGTTATTATCTTTAATCTGCAATTTCAAGTTACCTTCTACTTTATTAAATTTCACTAAATAGTATTTTAACCACACTGCGTTTTGGGATGTTAATTTTGTAAACCTATTTGTATTTGTAAGTGTTTTTACTTGAAGAGGTTTTTTTGAATTAAGCAAAAATTGAATATCTTCACTTTTTGAACCCTGTATAAATAGAGATACATAAAAATATTCATCTCCATGGAACTCTTTTTTATCAACATTATTCAAATAAAGAGCAGTAACAATTCCCGTTACACTGTTTGCATTTTTTACTTTTGAACTTTGAATCTGCTCTACACTTAGTGCTTGCTTTTTTGTAATATTGAAATCATCAAAAGCATTTTTACTAGCACAAGCACTAAATAAGAGGAGAGATACTAAAAGCATGATGTAAATTTTCATTTTATACCCTGTTTTTGTAAGAATTATATCTTAATTAAACTCTTCTTTTGTATAATAAGGCAAAATTAAATAAAAGTTGTATATTGAATAAAAGATTAGCTGTTGCATTTACGGGACCTTCTAATAGTGGTAAAACTACTTTGATTTTAAAAGTGGCTAGGAAACTCATTCATGAGCATAAATTAGAAGTTGCCATAATAAAGCATGACCCAAAAGATAAAGCCCGTTTTGATGTTGAAGGAAAAGATAGTTATAAGTTTAGTGATACTGGTGCTGAGGTTATTGTTACATCTCCAAACCGTACAACTTACTTTTCACAAAAACACTCCGAACTTGATGAAATGGTGAGGTTATTTGACAAGTTTGATGTTTTACTCGTTGAGGGATTGAAACATCTACCTCTTCCACGCATTAGTGTTTTTAGAG
>JALSWC010000164.1 GCA_027060825.1 Sulfurimonas sp. | reverse complement strand
ACTACATTCCAGGAATGCGTGGAATGTTTCCAAGTTTTGAGTTACGGCAGTACCATCCCCATCCTTTTTTAAGCCAATGCCCTATGATTGGCATAGGAATCATCTTTCCACCTTTATGGTCTCTGTAAACAAAGGCTGCTCCATCACCACTATCCATAACACATAAAATATTAATATGTTCTTCATAGCCTTTTCTTGCATCAGAGCCAAGAACCATTTGCTTGATGTTAAAAGCAACATTTCTCGCCATTACCTCTGCAACATGTCCCTGTTTTGCTCGCCAGTCAGGTCCTTGCAACGCGACACTATCTCCAATTGCAAAAACTCTGCATATTCCCTCTTGCGTTTCACTTGATGCATCAAATTCATGTTGCACTTCGCAGTAATCATTAATGAGAATAAGTCCAGAGTCATTGAGTGGTAAGTCACTGTTTGCAAAAACATTATGACCATTCCCAGCAGGTATAAACATTGTAAAATCAGACTCAAGTTTACTCTCATCTTCAAAGACAATACCATCTTCTTCAAATTTTGTAATCTTTTTGCCAAAATGTTTTTTAATATCAAGTTTGTTAAACATTGTATCCATCATTTTAAGTGCTTGTTTACCCATTCTTGCCCCTGGTTCTGGCATTGGAGCAAAAAAAGTAAGTTCAAAATTATCACGAATATCTAGCTTTTTAAGTTGATTATGGACATTAAAAAGTACCTCAAATGCTGGTCCACCTCTTACATTTGAAGGGTCTTTTGGATTACCACCAAATCCCATGGCAATTTTTCCACTCCCTTTTTGTATGAGTGCATCAAGTTTGTCTTTTATTTTTAGAGAGTCTTCTGGTACTCCACAGATAGAGAGAAAATTTTCATTTCCCTTATGTTTCATCTTCCCACTTCCCATGGCCACAACGAGATACTCATATTCATAAGTCTCTTTTTTGCAGTAAACTTTCTTTTCTTTTGATTTAATGGCAGTTACTTCATCTATGATAAGCTCAAAACCATGAGCTTTTTGTAAATCTTCAAGAGGAACGCACATATCTTCAAATTTGCTCTCTCCCGTTGGAATCCAGATAGATGTTGGATAGATATAAAAATAGTCACGATTTGATATAAGTGTAACGCTAAATCCCTTTTTTCTTAAAAAAATAGCAGCTTCAACACCTGCAAACCCACCACCAAGTATAAGTACTTTTTTCATAATTGCATCCTACATAAGTTAATTTTATAAGAAATATTACAATGTATGATGTTAAAACTACATTAAGAGAGGTATTTTTATCGTCAATTCAGGCGTTTTTCAAACTCATCTACAATTTTTGTTACAATCAAATCTGATGTAACATTAAGAGAGGTGCGACACATATCTAAAATTCTATCAACTGCAACGATGAGTGCCATATACTCAACAGGAAGTCCAAGCTCATTTAAAATAACAACCATCATAACAAGAGAGGCACTCGGAAGTGCAGCGACACCAACGCTGAGTGCTACAACAGTAATGCCAAGAAGAAGTTGATCCCCAAAACTAAGTGCTACTCCAGAAAGATTTGCAATGTAGAGTACTGCAACACTCAGATAGGCTGCTGTTCCATCCATAGATACTGTTGCTCCAAGAGGGAGTACAAATGAAGCCGTTTTTTTGTTGACACCACCTATCTCCTCCACAACACGCATGGAAACTGGAAGTGTTGCTGCTGAAGATGCTGTGGAAAATGCCATAATTGGTGCTTCACGCACATCTGAAAGATATTTGTAAGGATTAACTTTTGTAAAGAGACGCAATACTGAGGGGAGGGTAACAAGAGCATGAAAAAGTATGACACCAACCACAACAAGAATGTATTTGTAAAGCCCTAAAACCACCTCTATACCTTGTTCGGCAATGACATAAGAGATAAGTGAAAAGACGCCAATAGGAGTAAGACGAATAATCCACTCTGCCATTACAAGCATCGCTTCGCTTACAGAGTTAAAAAAGCTCTTGAGTGGTGTTTGTTGCTCAGGCTTAAGATAGAGTGAAGCTACACCAAACATAATGGCAAAGACGATGATTTGCATCATTTTTCCATCAGCCAATGCATGAAAAACATTTGTAGGAATAAAGCTTAAAAGCATCTTCTCAAGTGAAAAAGGGGCAATTGTAGTTGCTTTTGCATACTCCAAGCCCTCTGCACTTACATGCACACCAATATGAAAAATATTCATAGCAACAATGGCTGTTAAAACTGCAAGTGCCGTTGTCAAAACATAGAGTCCAATGGTCTTAAGCCCCATGCGTTTAAGGTGTTCGATGGAGCCAAGCCCAAGAATAGCGACGAAAATACTGGCAAAAACAAGAGGAACAACGAGCATTTTCAAGAAATCAACAAATGCTACTCCTATCATTTTTTGTTTGAGGGCAAATTCAGGAAAAAGTATGCCAAAGGCAACTCCTAAGATAATTCCTAAAATAACGAGTGTGTTTGTTGTGGTGTATTTTTTTATTTTGTTTATCATAGAATTACGACGCAATATATTCTAGTGTTGCTTTTTGCAAAAGTGCAGAACGACTTAGATGATGCTCTTTTGCATAGTTATCTGCCATATCTAAAAAGTTTGCTTCCACTGAAATATTAATTCTTTTTGTTTCATTTCCAAAATCTCTTATAATCCCATCAACAGAAATATCTTCATCAATATCTTCAAAATGGATGCCTCTTCCATTCCCTATAAGATGATATTTTTGTAAATCTTTAGGTTTTGCATCTTGAAGCTTTTTTGTGTAATTATAAGGTACACTCAAGACTCGATTTGAAGTAAGTTCTATATATATTTTACTCTCTCCAAATCCAAGTGATTTTATAAGAGTTTTATTTTTTGAAGTATTCATTCCACGCTCCTTGTAGATTTTTATGATTTTTTTGTACTAACAATATTAATTTTTTTAACTCTTTAGAATTTAGATTATAACTATCTGTTACTTTTAGAGTTGTTAGCTCTATTCTTGCATATGATTCAGCTTTTTCTACATGAATATGTTCAGGTGTATGTTCATTGCTAAAGAAGAAAAATCTGTACCCTTCTACTTTTAATATTGTTGGCATATTTATCCTTTGTGTAATTATACACACTATTAAGCAAAAATGCAAAATTTTCTTAAAGTAAGTTTTTCTTTATCCAATATGAGAGTACATAAAGTCCCCAAATATGTTGCTTAAAGCTTCCTCTCGTGGCTTTTTGTATATACTCTTTTAATGTATTATTTTTAAACATTCCTGTTTCTCTGTTTACCTCTTCTATAAGTGAGATATTTCCAGAGTTGATGAGGTACTCCATGTAGGGGTTAGCAAAGCCTTTTTTCTTTCGTGTGAGTATTTCATTACTTAGTTTGTTTGCCATAATCTCTTTGAGAAGTGATTTTGTGATACCATCTTCATATCGTAGCTTCGGGTCTATACTGAAAATTGTTTGTGCTAACTTGTGGTCTAAAAAGGGTGTGCGTGATTCGATGGAGTGAGCCATACTTACACGGTCAAGTTTTGTTAAAAAATGCTCTGCTTGAAAAATATTTAAGTCGATATAACTGTACCAAATAGAGGAGTCAGAATGGGCAGAATTTTTAAATCGTTCATAATAACTTTGAAGATATTTTAGACTTTCATTATCTCGTACATTGCGTTTAAGAAGTCCATTTTTTTGCAAATCTGTAAATTTTTCTCCACTTGTCCGAAAGAGTAAAGTTTCATCAAAAATGCGTTTGTACCACTCCCACTCTCTGTTCATAGAGAAATTTGCATGGAAGTATTTTTTGAGCCAGTTTTTATGGGCTAAAGAGGTTGCTTGTTCAATGTCGAGATACTCAAAATATTGACGATACCCCAAAAAGAGTTCATCACTCCCCTCACCACTCATAACAACTTTGTAACCATCTCTTTTTATGGCTTTAAAAAGAAGATAAAGTGGTACGGATGCAGGGTCATTAAGGGGCTCATCAAGAGCATCAAATACCAATTCTGTTGCCTCTATAAACTGCTCTTGATTGATGATAATCTGCTTATTTTTCACCCTTAAACTCTCTGCACTTTTCTTTGCATTAACCCTCTCATCATACTTTTGAAAACCCTCGTAACCTATGGTGTAAGTTTGTAGATTTTTACCTTTTTGTTCTGCATAGTAGTTGATGGTAGCACTATCAATACCCCCTGAAAGTAGCGTAGCCATAGGAACATCACTCTCTAAGCGTAGCGACATAGACTCCTCTAAAACTGCTTCAAGTTTTATGATGGCTTCTTCTCTATTTGTAATACTCTTTGCTTTTGTATTAAGCAAATCAAAGTAGCGTTTTATGCTTACTTTGCCAGCTTTAAAAGTGAGATATTCCCCTGCTGAAAGCTTTTCAATGCCCTTGTAAAAGGTGTGTGGTGGGGTAGGTGCTAAAAAAGAGAGATAGCTTAAAAGTGCATCATCATTCATCTCTTTTTTTTTCAAAAAGGGCGTAAGAGCTTTGAGTTCTGATGCAAAAATAAATTGCTTTTGTCTGTGCATAAAAAAGAGGGGTTTTTTTCCAAGACGGTCACGAAAAAGATAGAGCGTTTCATCGTCCAACAGAGCAATAGCAAACATTCCTCTAAGATGTTTTACAAAATCAACACCCCATTGTAGATAGCATGCTACAATAACTTCACTATCACTCTGCGTTTGAAAATCAAAATCAAGCTCTCGTTTTAGCTCCTTGAAGTTATAAATTTCTCCATTAAAAGAGAGTAAAATTTTGCCATATTTTAGTGGTTG
>JALSWC010000163.1 GCA_027060825.1 Sulfurimonas sp. | reverse complement strand
TCACAAGCAACAAAGTTTTTTAACATCAAAGGAGTAGCAGAACCAGCTTCACTTTTGGCTAGTAAAAATAAAACACTCTTTTTAAGTAAGAGAATTTATGGTGGCGTTACAGTTGCCGCATCATTTTAAAAATAGGAGAGAACATGGGAAAATTAACATTAGTTTCAACTGGAGCAGGTGGAGATAGATATTTAACACAAGAGGCTATAAATGCCATTCGTGAGGCAGATTTGGTTGTGGCTTATACGAAGTATGCAAAAGATTTACCAGAGTTAGTGGCAGATAAAGAGGTCTTTACAACACCTATGACAAAAGAGATAGAACGGGTGCAATATGCTATAGATGAAGCAAAAAAAGGACGCACAGTAGCACTGCTTTCAAATGGTGATGCCAATGTTTATGCTATGGGTTCATTGGTGGTTGAATTGCTTGATACTTTGGAACTTTGGGATACCATAGAGTACTCGGCACTCCCTGGAATTAGCTCTGTTTTAGCATTAGCTTCTGAAGTGGGCGCACCACTGAGTCAAGATTTTTGTCTTATTTCACTCTCAGATAGACTTACAGCTGCCGAACTTATCCAAAAACGCATAGGCTTTGCACTAGAGGCTGATTTTGTTATCTCTATTTATAATCCAAAGAGTAGAAGCAGACTTGAACCATATAGAGATATGCTTGAGCAGTTGAAAAGCATAGAGGAAAATCGTCCTGTTGTGGTAGCAAGAGATTTAGGGCGTAAAAATCAGATGATAAAAATCATCACTGCAAAAGAGCTAATAGATGCAGGAGTTGAAAATGAAGATGTCAATATGTCCACAACACTTCTTATAGGAAATTCTACCACAAAACTTACGCGTGATGGCAGGGTTCTAACACCACGAGGGTACTTAAACAAATATGAACTCAGTGGTGAACAAAAAGATGAATGGAAGAAAGTAAACTAACTTCTCTTTGCAAAATTAATGAAGAGAGTCATATATTTTTTAACTTTTTGAATCTTTGAAGGTGTGATTTTTGCATCTTTAAGGTACATATTTTCAAAAGTATAAAAATCTCCCTTTCCTAAACTTTTTGTATCCATTCCAATTTTAGGACGCATTAAAATTTGTGTAGTCTTGACTTCTCCACGAGGATTGATAGGCTTTATAACAAGCTCTTCATCCCCTAAGCAGAGTGCTTTTTTTGCCTCTGCCGAAGCGGCACTAAAAGAGGTTACTCCTGCTATGACTTCACAATTATCATAAACTTTTTTCTGTTTTTCTTTGATGATGTCAAGGAGATAGTAGATGCTTGAATAAATCCCAGCATCCCCTAATGTCACAAAACAGACACTCTCATGGTGTTGTAAAGTCTCTAAAATAACATCAGCTTCATGCACCCAATCTTCATAAAGAAAATGCATAGGCGAATAGACTGGAACAATGGGTTTATTCACTCCTAAAATATGAAGAGCATTTGAAACGATTTTATAACTTATGGATTTTGTAAAGCTATTGTCTGCACTTTTTGTTGGAACGCAGATAGCATCACACTTTTTAAAAGCATTGAGTGCTTTAAGTGTAAGAAGTTCTACATCACCTGGACCTAAAGAGACCATATATAATTTTTTATTCACTATGTTTCCTTGAAATGAAGAGATAATTATGCCAAAAGAAGATTAAAGTGGTTCAACTATCTATGCTATACTACTATAAAATATAGAATTTGTAGGAAGTATATGATGTTACAACAAAAATTCATTAATCTCAAGTTAGAGCAGATATGAAACTCTCCCAGCTCAAACAGATAGTAGAATATTTACAAAAATTTACAAAAATTTCTGCCACACATAGAGTCAATGACACAACTGTAAAAATTGTATTTGATAAAAGTGATGCAATTTATTTTAATATGCAACGCTCAAACTCTTCTATATTTAAGTGTCAAGAGTACCCTCGTTCAAAAGTTTACAATGCCCCTTTTGATGTCATTCTTGCAAAGCGTTTTAACCGTTCAAATATCTTAAATATTGAGCTTTTAAATGGTGATAAAATCATACGCATAAAAACATCTTTAGCATCAGCTTATAAAGAAGAAATAACCTACATTCAGCTCGAGTTTACGGGAAAATATACCAATGTGATTATTTTAGATGCACAAAATATTGTGCTTGAAGCACTGCGTCATATTGACCTATTTTCTTCTTATAGAGAGGTGCATGTCGGGCATACACTTTTAGATGTAAAGCCTGCTCCATTTGTAGCAAAAGAGTACCCGATTGAAGATGTAGAAGCGTTTTTGTTTGGAGTCTATGAAAAAGAGCAAAATGTAAAATTGGAGAGTCTTAAAAAACAAAAAATTGCCTATTTGCAAAAGAAGCGTAAAAAACTTGAAAAACTCTATGCAAAACTAGACTCTCAAGAAGATTTAGAACAAGAGGCTCAGATGTATCAACATTATGGCAATCTTGTTCTTTCAAATGCAGAAAAGATTAAACCCTATGAAACAAGGCTGACACTACAAGACTATGATGCAACAGAGATAAATATAGCACTTGATAAAGGCTACGCTACTCCATTTATGATAAGTGAGATGTTTTTTAGTCGAAGTAAAAAAGCAAAACAACGAGCAAAACATCTTTACATTGAAGAAGAGTCTCTTTCATCGAAGATTGAACACATGAAGCTTTTTATGCATACTGTAAACACAGCTAAAGATGTGGCAAAAATTGAGCTCCTTTTTCCTAAACGGGTACAAAACAAGAAAATAAAACTCAATGACTCAATAGAAGTTTTTTGGATAGAAGGCTACAAAGTACAACTTGGAAAAAATGAAAAAGGAAATATAGAGCTTCTTAAAAATGCAAGGGCAAAAGATATTTGGTTACATATGAAAGAGAGACCTTCTACTCATGTTATCATCACAACTGACAAGCAAAATTTACCACAAAATATCATTATGGCAGCGGCAAGGCTTTGTGTGGATTTTACAACAACTGCAGAAGATAAATTTTTGGTCGATTATACTCCACGGCGTGAAGTTAGCATCCAAAATGGTGCAAATGTTCTTTACAATAAATACAAGACTATAGAAGTGGATACAAGAAATTAAAGTTTGTTTGTATTGTTTGTGTATTATTTGATTGAAAATCTAAATATAAGGAATATAAATGAATAAAATTATATTAAAAACAGTTACTACAGTTGTTCTAGTAGGAACGCTTAGTACGGCAGCAGTTGCAGATGAGACACAATTTGGTCTCGGTGTTGGAGTTGCAGGACAAAATAGTGCAACATTAAGAGGTAGTATCTCTTTAGAAAATAATATGCGTGTAGAACCTTATTTTGGATTTTCTTATCAAGATAAAAATCCAAATACAAATAATTCACAGACTACTTTAAATGTTGGTTCTGCACTAGAAATGATGAAGCCTATTAATAGTGTGTTAAATGCATATTATGGTGGATTTGCAGGCATACAAAATTATGATGATGGAACAACTAACAGTTCTGGAACAATTTTTAATTTTGGTCCAGTTGCAGGTGTGGAATATGCTCTTAATCAGCAATTTACACTTGGTGCTGAGATGAAATTTAACTTTGGTTTTGGTAATGAAACGGTACTAGGAACAAGCTCATCAGTCTTGTTGCGTTACTATTTTTAGAAAGAGATTTTTTCTTATGTAAGAGGAGTATATTATGTCTATAAGTCCCTTGGGTAACATTGTCTTGGTAAACCAAATGACACCTGTTGCCACGGCTCCTCAAAATACACATACAAATCGTGTTGAGTTACAAAATTTCATGGCACAGGCAAGCGTACAGGAAAAAGATGAAAAAATCTTAGAGATTCGTGAGGCTGAAGAGTCTCATGCCCTTAATCCTGACCGTGAACACTACAGAGAAGAGTCTGATGAAGAGATGCAAAATATGTCTCAAAAGAAAAAAAACCACAAAGAAGAGGATGATTCCTCTGATGCTTCTCCATTACATAAATTAGATATTAAAGTCTGATTGGATATACTTCTTTCATTATATTTCAAGGAATTTTTATGGGTATTTTGGCAAATAGCAAAGAGAGAATAGTTACAGGAGTAGCACTCTTAGTAGCTGTTTTTGTAATCGGTTGGATAGATAATTTTTATGTCATGTGGTTTGTCTTTGGCGTAATCTACCTTCTAGCATTTAAAGAGGCTATAAAATTATTTGGTGTTGAAAAAGACAACCTCCTCCCATATGCTGCATTTCTTTGGCTTCTTACTGGAATTTACCCTTATGGTGATGATTTGTTTGTGCTTGCTGGTGTTGGTTATGCAAGTTTAGTTGCTTACAATAAAGAGGTAAAATGGCGTGATTTCTTCCCCTTTATCTACCCAACTGCGGGACTTCTTTTTATCTTTACCATGTATGAAGAGTATGGTGTTCTCTCACTTCTTTGGCTTTTAGCCGTTGTTGCCCTTACAGATATTGGAGCTTACTTTGTAGGTAAAAGCATAGGAAAAACACCCTTTTGTGAGACAAGCCCAAACAAAACCTTAGAAGGTGTTTTTGGTGGTGTGGCAGTAGCCACGGTTGCTGGCGCATTTTTTGGTCTTTATGTTGTTGATATTTGGACAGCACTTGTTATCTCTTTAGCCGTCTCTACAACCTCCATCTTTGGAGACCTTTTTGAGTCCTCTTTGAAACGCTCTGCTGGAGTAAAAGATAGTGGCACACTTCTACCAGGTCATGGCGGTGTACTCGATAGAATTGATGGCTATCTTTTTGGTGGTATTGTGATGCTTGTACTTTTGAGAGGGTTGGT
>JALSWC010000162.1 GCA_027060825.1 Sulfurimonas sp. | reverse complement strand
TGCTTCCCAACAAAAAATCCCCCTGCCATTCCAAGAGGAACTACCGTTGTAAAAAACAAAAATCTGTCACTTATTTCACTAGTAAATGCAGTAACAAGTGCCAAGAAGAGCATAAATGATGCTGCCGCGTTTAGTGATGCACTTACAAATACAAGTGCTAAAAGAGGCAACACAATTCCAGCTACAAGTAGAGTTATAAAACGAACTTTCTTAATATTTCCAAAGTTTTCATTGAGCAGTCTTTTTGTGCGTTGGAGTTGGTACTCATTCTCTTTAGCATCAAGTGTTCTAATGTCTTCATACGAGAAAAAAAGCTGTGCCATTGCACCAAGCATTCCCATTGTCGTAAGAGGAATAATAGCCTCATGGATACTTGATATACTACTTATAAACGCAACTAAAAAGAAACCAATATAAGCAACACCAAAAAACTTGAAGTTTGTAGTAAGCCTATTCCAAGATGGTCTTGCTTTAATGCGATAAATCATACTCTGTGCATAAATGCCGTAAATACCTATGCCAAGTGTTATGACCTCAACAAGTAAACGCAATATATGTGCAAAATTAAAAAAGTACATAGCAATTACAATCACCATTAAGCCAACAAAAATTGCCAAGGCTAAAGCCTCACGAGAGAGCCATGAAGTTTTAATATTTTTCATCGCAGTCATTGCCAAAAATGGGCGACCAAGATGCAAGGCTGAAAGTGGTAAGCCAAGTGCAGCAGGTAACATTACAAGCAGTGCCATTACCCAGTTTGTACTCTCAAACCCAAATAGACTCATAAAATCACCCAAAAAGAGTGCCATAAAACCACCAAGTGAAATCTGAGTAAGTACTGTCATAAACACAAGTGGTATCTCCTTATGTGCAGGTTTTAAAATGTGTTCATCCATCTCTTTCATATTCTCAGGGAGATTATCTGGCAAGGTATAACGAGTTGTAGAGTTTGTAATGCGTGCATCTGGTAAAAATGGCATATTTGCTTGCTCGTCTATGTCACGGTTCAACCACTCTTCTACATTTACAACCTCTATTTCAATAGCTCCAGCAGGACAAGCTTGTACACAAGCAGGAGATTGACCCTCATCAAGTCTCTCATGACACATATGACATTTGGTAACAATGTTTCGTTCTTCATGAAATACAGGCACGCCATAAGGACAGTTCCAAGTACAGTATTGACACCCTATACAAGTGTCATCATCATGCACAACGATGCCCGTTTCGGCAATTTTAATGTAAGATTCCGTAGGACAACCAAGCAGACACTCAGGGTCTATACAGTGATTACAGCTCATAGAGTTAAGAAGTTGTGTAAACGCAGGAAACTCTCCACCTTCCATTTCTCCTACACGACGCCATTTTACATCAGCAGGATTATTGTTTTGTTCATTACAAGCAACTTCACAACAACGACACCCTACACAGGCAACAGCATCAAAGTGAAAACGGTATTGTTCACCCTCTTTTAGTGGTGGAATGTCAATAGAGTATGAGCCACACTGCATATTTGTTTCGGCTTTATGGTCTATAAAACTCTCTAAAGGTGTTTGCATATAATAATTCTCCAAAATAAGTGATGAAATTATACTCTTCTTTTATAAGTATTTCGTGAAAAATATGTTTATTTTTTAGGCAGTTTTTTATTGTATAATTATAATATGTATAAACTAGATTTTAAAGAGTACTTTTGCATTTCAAAATTTCTTGCACGCTTTGAACAACAAGATGCTAATATATTTAATGTAAAATTACCCTACACTGACCCGATAAAAAATATAGTCGCCCTTTCTATAAAATATGGTGAAGATGAAGATGGAGACTCAAGACTTTATGAGTTTTTGAGACATACGAAAACTATTGTGCTTTTTCTTGTTTTTATTACTGTTATTGCTTTCTCTTTTTTAAGCATACAAAAGAGTATAAACATTAAGATTTACCTTGTTTTTGGGCTTATCGTACCTTTTATCTATCTCCTTTATATTGCTTGGAAAACACTTTTTTATAAATTTCCAAACAAAGAAGAGAGTTCTTTGGTAACTTTTTTTGCAAAAAAATATGCTGACTATGATAAACGAGATACCCATGTCTTCAAAACATTTACTACACTTTTCTTAGTTGAAATAGGAGTAGTTTATACTTTTAGTATTTTCCTGAGTACAATTTTTATTTTTTGGGCATATTCAATAAAATTTTATACTGAAAGTAGTTATGCTCTTTTTGATCCTCTAAAGGTCTGGTTTGGCATTACAAGTAGCCATGGAAATACTCTTTTACCACAACATTTCTTTGCCATTGCAATTACTCTGAGTATATTTTCTCTTTTAGTATTAAAAGGCTTTATATGGTTTTTCGCAAAAAGAAATTTTCAAAAAGCCATGAGACAGGCATCTATACAAAAGGCTCAAACACTTTTACAAAAATTCTCTCATAGTGTAGCAATACAAATTTCAAGTGAGGGAGAAAAAACTGTAGAAAATTTTGAAATAAAAAAAGATAAAGTGCAAAATATAGACTGTGCAGAATATGATTTACTCTTTTATCAGTTTGAATTCAATAAAAAAGTTATAACTACCTTAGAACTACAAAATGACAGAGACCTTAGTAGCCTAAATGCAAAATATTATAGTTTTGCTTTATTTGGAGAAGAAGAACAAGATAAGAAAACACTTGAAAAACTACAAAATCTTGTTATTGTTGCAACTTCTGCACAAACACTTCCAGACAATACTTTTAAATGTGATATGCTCACAATACTAAAGACAAATAAAGTACGACAAATATGGGTCATACCTTTGGTTGAAAAAGATGGTATTCTACAAAAAGCCTACAAGGGGGATTACCTTTATGAAGAGTGGCAAAAACAAATAAATGATACTATAGGTGACTATAGAATAAGGTTGTACAATGAAAAGTAACGCACCCACTTTTGCTTTTATAGGCAAACCAAATAACGGCAAAAGTAGCATGATTTCAGCACTTACTTTTGATGATCGCATTGAAGTCTCTAAAAGTGTCGGCACTACAACAAAAGCACTTCAATATAGCTACTATTATAAACAAAATGTAGTTTGTAACTTTTTTGATACACCAGGGTTTGAACAGGCAAAAAAAATTGTCGCTTTTATACGCGAACATAAGAGTGAATATTTTGGACATGGGGTGCTTGATGCCTTTATATCCAAATATAAACAAGAGCCACAAATGCACAAAGATATTGAAATTATCCATGCAGTGCTTTCAAGTGATTTTATAGTATTTGTCATAGATGTCTCACAACACTACAATCAAAATGTTATAGGTTATGAATTTGAAATACTCCACTTTTTGAAAAAACCAGTTTTGATACTTCTAAATAAAATTCAAGAACAAGACTATACGAAAGAATGGAAAGAAGCATTATCTAAATATAAATTGACAAATACACACCCTATAAACCCACTTAATAGTAGTTATAAAAACATTGATACAATCTATAAAAATCTCTATACGGTAGATGCAACACTCCAACAAAAGCAGTTCTTAGACCAACTTTTACATCTACATCGTGTACATTACCAAGAAAAAAAGAGTCTCAGTGCCGAAGAGATTGCAAAGATGATAGTAGAGATTTTACAGTTTGAATCTGTTATAACATTCAGAGGAAAAGATGCAGATGAAACGCTGAAAGAAAAAGCACTAAAAAAATATCAAAACGGTATTTATACAATGGAAAAAAATAGTAAAAAAAAGATAGAACAGATATGGGGATACTACCAAATAAAAGTGCTAGACGAGCGTGCCGAAATAGATGCAAAACAGAGTGTAAATTTGGGGCTTACAAAAAATCGTTTAGCTCTTATTGGTGCGGGCATAGGGGCTCTCGGAAGTAGTATAGCAGTTGCGCCCATAACTCTTCTTGATGGTGGTGTTTTTACTGCCATTGCCGCAACAGCTGGAGGATTAATAGGGGCAAAAACAGCTTATACACTAGGCGAAAAATTTGGTTCGTATATTATTTCAAACAATAAAATTATCCATAAAATAGATGCAAAAAACTACAATGCAACATTCATTTTACTCAAGCGTTCACTTGAACATCTCTATCGTCTTATCAAACATGGTCATGCAAATAGAGAAGCCATAATAATACCAAAAAATCCCGACTCTTGGTATTTTGGTACAGAGTGGAACTTTCAAAGAAGTGAAGAAAAAAAGATAGTTAAATTTCACAATAATATAGTCAACGATGAAAATACTAAGCAAGTTGAAGAAGAACTATGTGAACTTATAGAAAAAGTAATTGAACGAGAAATTGCTTATTAACTTAGATTTTGTCTATTTTTTAATCATACTTTTTTTATAGTATGATTAATTTTTAATCAACAAACTATTCCATCTGTTTATTTTATCTATTATAATTACACCATATTTTTACTAGGAGAAACAATTTATGGCAAACTTTAAAGCATTAAAGGGAGAAGGTCACTTTCCAACTCTTTTTATGGCGTTTTTATATTTCGATATGAGTTTTATGGTCTGGACAATGCTTGGGCCACTTTCAACAGAGATAGCTGAAGCACTGGCTAAAACAGGCTTTATGATTACTGCAGGGCAAAAAGCAACCCTCCTTTCTCTTCCTATCCTCTCAGGGGCTATTTTAAGAATTGTTCTTGGATTTAGTGTGGATAAAATTGGTGCAAAAAAGACGGCACTTATCTCTCAAGCCATTGTTATTGCTTCTCTTTTAACAGCTTTTTTTCTTGGTGACAAAATTACATATAACATTTTACTTGTAGTCGCAATCGGACTCGGCTTTGCAG